>NZ_NOYR01000035.1:0-33951 GCF_002258885.1 Rhodococcus sp. 06-1474-1B
ACGCAAAACGCTCGGCTGGAAAACTCCAGCCGAGCGTTTACGTGATCTACTGACAGGCATCTGACCATCAGGTGTTGCGAGGACCCCTAGAATCCGCCACCATCGATCGGGGTCTTGTCGTTGTGCGGTAGTGCTACCGAGCCAAGCGCGGCAGGTTCTTCGAGATGCTCGACGTCAGTGCCTTGCCGACGATCGCGGCGAGACCGGGGATCGGGGCGTCGAATCCGATTGTGTAGTCGAGTTCGGTACCGCCGTCAGTGGTGGGGGTCAGCTTCTGCACACCCCAATGACCGCGTAGCGGGCCACCTTTGGTGATGCGGTACTCGATGAGGGTGTTCGGCTCGGAGACGGTTGTGGTCTCCTCGAACGCGGGGAGTGGCCCCAGCTTCAGGCTACGAGCCGATCCGACGCCGTTGCGGGAGGTGTCTCCGTCGCGCACCCGGCGGATCTTGGCCAGGAACAACGGGCCGAGGTTCTCGTGTTCGGACAGCGCCGCGAAGACGACGTCGGGAGACGAAGCGAACCGATGGGTGACATGAACGCGGGTGGGGGTCGGCATGCCTCACAGTAGCGCCGATCAGGCAAAGAAAAGGGACCCACTCGATTGAATCGAGTGGGTCCCTTTTCGTGGTCCAACTGTCGGGGTGGCGGGATTCGAACCCACGACCTCTTCGTCCCGAACGAAGCGCGCTACCAAGCTGCGCCACACCCCGTGTACCGCTGGAGAAGTCTAACTCACGACTGCCTCAGAACGCGAAACGCCCTCGTCGGAGACGTCCTTCGGGCCCTTTCTGGGGGCAGGAGTGAGCGTGATCAGGGTTGCTTCGGGGCGGCAGCAGAAGCGGGCAGGCGCGTACGGCGAGGTCCCGAGACCGGCGGACACGTGGAGCTGCGTGTGCGCGCCCCACTTGGACGGACCCTTGACCCGGGAACGGTCGATCTCGCAGTTCGTCACCAGCGCACCGTAGAACGGCAGGCACAGCTGGCCGCCGTGGGTGTGCCCGGCGAGGACGAGATCGTAACCGTCCTGTGCGAACTTGTCCAACACCCGGGGCTCGGGGGAGTGGGTGATACCGAGGCGCAAATCCGCCAACGGGTTCGGCTGGCCGGCGATGGTGTCGTAGCGATCGCGCTTCAGGTGCGGATCGTCGACGCCCGCCGATGCGATCCGGACGCCGGCGACCTCGAGTTCGCGGCGCACATGCGTCACGTCGAGCCAGCCGCGTTCGGAGAACGCAGCCCGCAAATCACGCCACGGCAGCGACTCGCCCGTCGTGCGCTTGTGGTTCTTGTCGAAGTACTTGAAGGGGTTCTTCGGCTTGGGCGCGAAGTAGTCGTTGCTGCCGAACACGAACAGCCCGGGCCGCGACAAGAGGGGCCCAAGAGCCTGCACGACGCTGGGAACGGCGCGTTGGTGCGACAGATTGTCGCCGGTGTTGACCACGAGGTCGGGTTCGAGGCGGTCCAGTTCGCGGAGCCAGTTCTGCTTCATCCGCTGGCCCGGCATCATGTGCAGGTCGCTGATGTGCAGTACTCGCAGCGTCGCGGAGCCGGGTTCGAGCACCGCCATCGACGTCTCACGGAGCGTGAACGCGTTGCGCTCGACGAGGGTGGCGTAGCCGATGCCCAAGGCCGCAGCACCCGCCGTCCCGATCACCGAGCTCTTGAGCGGTGCCGCTCTGACGACGTCGCGCGTGTGCTCGGCAACCGACCGCAGCTGCGTGGAGGCGCTGCGTAGTTGCGTGGAAGCGCTGCGCAGTTGCGCCGAGGTTGGCAGTAACGAGGAACTGAAGTGAACGGCCACCCAGTCCACGATACGGCAGCAAGCCGATATGGACGCGCGAGCCGACGGCTGGGCCGCGTAGCGTTTCTGCCATGTCCGAACTCAAGGCCCGTATCCGAACCGACCTGACCACAGCGATGAAAGCGAAGGACAAGCTCCGGCTGGCAACGCTGCGCATGATCCTCGCCGCCATTCAGACCGAGGAGGTCTCCGGCAAGGAGGCCCACGAACTGACCGACGACGACGTCCTGAAGGTGCTGGCGAAGGAATCGAAGAAGCGCGGCGAATCGGCCGAGATCTACACGCAGAACGGCCGCGGCGAACTCGCCGCCAACGAGCACGCCGAGGCGCAGATCATCAACGAGTACCTGCCCACTCCGCTGACCGACGAGGAACTGGCCACCATCGTCGATACCGCCATCGCCCAGGTCGCCGAGGAGTTGGGCGAGCGACCGGCCATGAAGCAGATGGGTCAGGTCATGAAGATCGCGTCGGGACTCGCTGCCGGTAAGGCCGATGGATCCCGCCTGTCGAAGGCTGTCAAAGACCGTTTGTGACCACCCATGTGAGTGGAACCTCGTAGTCCACTACGAAGTTCCACTCACATGCGGCGAAGCCGCTCAGCGAGGAGCGGTGAGCCCGGGGATTGCCGGTATCTGGATACCCGGCGGCAGGTCCGGTATCTGGATACCCGGCGGCAGGGCAGGGGCCGGAGCCGGTGCCGGGCGAACCGATCCGTCACTGACGTAGATCGTGATGTTCGATCCGGGAACCGCACTGCCCGACGGTGACGTCGACACCACGGTTCCGCGCGCAGCCTGATCGGCCGTCGTCACCGCTGTCACCTGGAAGCCCGCACCCTGCAGCGTGGACGTCGCGGACGACTGGCTCTGGCCGGTGACGTCGGGAACCTGTCCGTTGGCCGAACCGCGGACGTACTTCTGGTCGACGGGTGGAAGTTGGACGGGCCCGAAGTTGGTGGCGATCGGGCTCATCGCGTCGAACCAGGTTCTCGCGGGTTCGTTACCGCCGTACAGGTTTCCCGAACCGCAGGGCCGAAGCGGGAACGAGCAGATCTCGCTGGGCGTCGGTGAGTCGCCGTAGGTGTACACGGCGGCGGCGTAATTGTTGGTGAACCCGAGGAAGCCCGAGGATCGGTTCGACTCGGTGGTACCGGTCTTGCCGGACATCGGCAGATTCCAGCCGGCCGAGGCAGCGGCGGACGCGGACGTGCCACCTGCCTGGTCGTCCTTGCTCATGGCGTTGGCGAGGGTGTTCGCCAGACCGGGTTCGACGACCTGCTCGCAGGCCTGGTGAGCGACGGGAACGGGCTTGCCGTCGCGGTCGAAGATCGAGTCGATCGGGGTCGGCGGGCACCATTTGCCACCGGAAGCCAAGGTCGCGGCCACGTTGGACAGCTCCAGCGGGTTCACCCAGGTGGGTCCGAGGGTGAACGAGCCGAGGTTCTGACTCTTTTGGAAATCGGCCATCGACTGCTCGGCACCCGAGGAACCCGGGTCCGTGTACGAGCGCAGGCCGAGACGGACGGCCATGTCGACCGTCGGCGTGACGCCGACGGATTCGATCAGCTTGACGAAGGCCGTGTTGGGGGACTGAGCCAACGCGTCGGTGATGGACAGCGCGGGTGGGTAGTTGCCCGCGTTCTCCACGCAGTAGGTGGAGGCCGGGCAGTTCCGAGCACCACCGTCGCCGACGCCCTTGACCTCCACGCGCTTGGGGACCTGCAGCGTTGCGCTGGTGCCCAGTCCGCGTTCCATGGCGGCGGCCGTGGTGAAGATCTTGAAAATGGAGCCGGCTCCGTTGCCCACGAGGGAGTGCGGTTGCGGCTGCACGGTCTCGTCGGCGTCGGCGTTGAGGCCGTAGGTGCGGCTGCTGCCCATCGCCAGGACGCGGTGCTGGTCCTGGCCCGGGGCGACGACGTTCATCACCGTCGCCACGCCGTCGAGCGAGGGGCTGGTGTTGCTGACCAGGGCGGCCTTGGTGGAGTTCTGGACCGCGGGGTCGAGCGTCGTGCGGATGAGGTACCCGCCCTTGTCGATCTGCTCCTGGCTGATTCCGGCCTGAGCGAGGTACTGCAACGCGTAGTCGCAGAAGAATCCCCGGTCTCCTGCGGCGATACAGCCGCGGGGCAGGGTCTGGGGGACCGGCAGCACGCCGAGGGGCTCGGCCTTGAGTGCGGTGAGCTCGGCCGCACGCTCGGGGAGGTTCTGGATCATCGTGTCGAGCACGGTGTTCCTGCGCTCGATCACACCCTCTTCGTTGGTGTACGGGTTGAGGGCCGAGCTGGACTGGACCATGCCGGCGAGCATCGCGGCCTGGACGGCGCTGAGCTGGCTGGCATCGATGCCGAAGTACGTCTGAGCCGCGTCCTGGATGCCGAAGGAGGCATTACCGAACGGCACCAGGTTGAGGTAGCGGGTGAGGATCTCGTCCTTGGTCAGTTCCTTGTCGAGCGTCAACGCCATCCGGATCTCACGGATCTTGCGGGCGGGCGTCGTTTCGATGGCGGCGCGTCGCTCGGCGTCGGTCTTCGCCACGACCAGTAGCTGGTAGTTCTTCACGTACTGCTGGTCGATGGTCGATGCACCCTGCTGGACCTGGCCGCTGGTGGTGTTGGTCAGGAACGCGCGCAGCGTGCCCTGCCAGTCGACGCCCTGGTGCTCCGCGAAGCGCCGGTCCTCGATGGAGACGATGGCCAGCTTCATCTCGTTGGAGATCTTGTCGCTCGGTACCTCGAAGCGGCGCTGCTCGTACAGCCACGCGATCGGGTTGCCGTTGACGTCGGTCATCGTCGAAACAGCAGGTACGGCACCCTCGACCAACTCTGCCGAGACGTTGTCGACGGTATCGGCGGCGCGGTTGGACGCGAACCCGAACCCACCGGCCAAGGGGAACATCACGCCGGCGAGCAATGCACCGGCGAGTGCTGAACATCCGGCGAGCTTCGCCACGGTTTTTCCAACTGACACAGAGCACAGCGTACGTGTGCCTCGTTCGGATCGGCAGTGCCCCGCATGCGTTGTGCGCTGCGCCCCTGCTCGGGACGCCCGTACCAGAAATGTGACCTCACCGTCTTGCATTCGGGGCCGGGTTTACCTAAATTATGAGCACAGTGTGATTCGCATAACACTTGATAATGAATGTGGGGCAGCTCCTAGAATTTGTGCTTCGACACCGAGGTACAAACTGCTCGGAGCCTCCAGGACGCCCAATGAGGGCGACCGAGACGTAAAGGGGATCCGCCATGCACACGACAACCGCGCCGACGCGACTCGATGTAGAGGAAGCAGAAGCACGTATCGCTTGGGTGTCACACGCTCGGTGCAAGGGCACGGATCCGGACCAGCTGTTCGTCCGGGGTGCAGCGCAGCGCAAGGCCGCGACGATCTGCCGGCACTGCCCGGTTCTGATGCAGTGCGGTGCGGATGCCCTCGACAATCGCGTCGAGTTCGGTGTGTGGGGTGGCATGACGGAGCGTCAGCGCAGGGCACTGCTCAAGCAGCACCCCGAGGTCGACTCCTGGTCCGAATTCTTCGAGACCCAGCGTCAGCAGCAGGCGGCGATCTGACTGCCTGCCGGAACGGCCCATCAGCCTCTGCGGGTCAGCTGGTCGGCCACCGCGCGTAGGGCGGCGAGGTCGGAGACCTCGAACGGCAGGGACGGAACACCGACGATGGGCACGCGGGGGTGCGCGCCGGTGAAGCGTTTGAGCAACCGCACCTCGCGCGCCGCGGTCACCGCGCGTTGAGCGTGGATACGCAGCACCGCAGCAGTCAGTTCGGCACCGGGGTCGTCGATCCGGTCCAAGAGATCGGCAGCCGTGGCCGCGTGATCGGCCTGCACCGACGACAACGTCGGATGCGTCCGATTTACCACCAGTCCGGCCAGCGGCATGTTCTCGGCGGAGAGTCGCTCGACGAAGAACGCGGCCTCGCGCAATGCGTCGGGCTCGGCGGCAGCGACGACGAGGAAACTGGTGCCGTCCTCGCGGAGCAATTGGTATGTGCGCGTAGCGCGTTCGCGGAACCCGCCGAACATCGAATCCAGCGATTGCACGAAAGCCGAAGCGTCGGACAGCATTTGGCTGCCGATGACGGTCGAGACGCCGCGCATCGCCAGGCTCATCGCGCTGGTGACGACGCGGGTGATTCCTCGTCCGGGAGCGGTCAACAGCCGGATGAAACGCCCGTCGAGAAACGACCCGAGCCGTTGCGGAGCGTCGAGGAAATCCAACGCGTTGCGCGACGGCGGGGTGTCCACCACGATCAGATCCCACGACGCGTCGAGGGACAGCTGCCCCAGCTTCTCCATCGCCATGTACTCCTGCGTGCCCGAAAAGGACGACGCCACAGTCTGATAGAACGGGTTGGCCAGAACCTGCGCCGCCTTTTCCGGCGTCGAATGTTCGATGACCATCTCGTCGAACGTGCGCCGCATGTTCAGCATCATCGCGTGCAGTTCGCCCTTGGCGTCGGCACCCAACTTCACCGGCTGCGGGCTGTTGTCGAGGTCGCCGAGCCCGAGGGCCTGAGCCAGCCGGCGAGCCGGATCGATGGTCAGTACGACGACACGCCTGCCCTGTTCGGCGGCACGCAGAGCCATCGCCGCTGCGGTGGTCGTCTTCCCGACACCGCCTGCGCCGCAGACCACGACGATTCGTGACGCGGGGTCGGTGAGGATGCGGTCGACGTCGAGTTCGGTTGCTGCTGGTCGAGTCATCGGACACCCTGTTCTGCGAGCGTGGCGGCGAGCTCGTACAAGCCGCCGAGGTCGACGCCGTCGGCCAACATCGGCAGCGTCATGCGTGCGACGTCAAGTTCGTCGAGTTGTGTTGCGCTCTCCACCTGAGCGGACAGCGTCGACGCGTGCTCGATCGATTCGGTCAGGAGACCGGCGAAGTCGGCCTCGGACAACGTGATTCCGGTCTTGGCCAGACCCTCCTGAATTGCGACGGCATCGATCTCGCCCTCGGCGATGGGTTCGAGGGAGTCGGCAGGCAGGTACGTCGGCTCGGTGCGGTTGACGATCACCGTGCCCAGGCGGAGGTCGGCTGCTTCGAGCTCGCGTACCGCATCTGCCGTCTCCTGCACCGGCAATGCTTCGAGCAGGGTGACCAGGTGCACGACGGTGTCCGACGAATGCAGCAACCGCACCACGCCCTCGCTCTGCGAGCGGACCGGGCCACCCTTGGCCAGGTCGGCCATGGCCTTGGTGACGTCGAGGAAGTTTCCGATGCGGCCGGTGGGCGGCGAGTCGACGACCACCTCGTCGTACGCGCGGTTGCCCTTCTTGTCGGTGCGCACCACGCACTCCTTGACCTTGCCGGTCAGCAGTACGTCACGCAGGCCGGGCGCGATGGTCGTCGCGAACTCGATGGCACCGATCTTGCGCATCGCGCGGCCGGCGAAACCGAGGTTGTAGAACATGTCGAGATACTCGAGGAACGCGGTCTCGATGTCGATCGCCAGCGCGTAGACCTCGCCGCCGCCGTCCGCCGAGGCGACGCGGGTCTCCACCGGCGGGAGCTGCGGCACGTCGAACAGCTGCGCGATGCCCTGCCTGCCCTCGACCTCCACCAACAACACTCGCCGGCCACCCGCGGCCAGCGCCAACGCCAGCGCGGCAGCGACCGTCGACTTACCGGTACCGCCCTTACCGGACACGAAATGCAGCCGCGCGGCATCCGCCTTCGCCGGCCATCCCTCTTGCTTCGATGTACCCACGCCTCGACCATATAGAGACGCGATGCCGGTCGTCCGACAGAACCGAGAATCACCCGATCGCAGTGACGCACCCCTCGTACTCCGGTGGGCGATAGGCTTCGAGTCATGAGCGAAAAGATCATCTGGGAGTACTTCACCGCACCGGTGCTGATTCACGCCACCAAGCAGATTCTCGACAACTACGGCTCCGAGGGCTGGGAGCTCGTGACGATCATGGCGGGACCGAACGGCGGCGACACACTCGTCGCGTACTTCAAGCGTCCGAAGGGCTGACGCCGTGGCGAACTGGAGCGAACTCCTCTCCGAGCTGGGCATCGAGCTGCCCGACGTCGTTCCGCCGCTGGCCGCGTACGTCCCCGCCGTTCAGGTGGGTTCGCTCGTCTACACCTCCGGTCAACTGCCGATCGTGGACGGAAACCTGACCTCCGTCGGCAAGGTGGGTGCCGACGTGTCGGCCGAGGACGCCACGGCAGCTGCGCGGATCTGTGCGTTGAACGCGCTGGCCGCGGTGCATGCGCTGGTCGGTATCGACTCGGTCGCACGCGTGATCAAGGCCGTCGGCTTCGTCGCCTCGGCAGAGGGCTTCACTGGTCAGCCCGGTGTCGTCAACGGAGCCTCGAACGTCATCGGCGAGATTTTCGGTGACGCAGGCAAGCACGCCCGCTCGGCCGTCGGCGTCGCGGAACTTCCGCTCGGTGCGTCGGTGGAAGTGGAGCTCATCGTCGAACTGCAGTAGTCGACGTCCCATGAAGTGCACCGCAGGTCTCGTCGACTGCGGAACGCAGCAGGTCGGCATACACAGCGTGATCGGGGACCGTCGTCGGGCAGGCCGTCACACAGACGGTGACGACGTCCCCGTATCCGTACACGGCGTGGGTGATGCTGCAGCCCGGGCTCAGTGATGCGACCCCCGCGCACAGGGTTGCCCGGCTCGACCCCAACTCGAGGTCCAGACCGGTTCGATTGACGCTGGTCACCACGGTATGGCTGGTGACACGCTCGGGCGTTCCGCTGCAAGGCGCGACGAGCCGAGCGCGGCGACCGAAGCCGAGCATTAGAGCGGCGGGGTAGAGCTCGGCCGACCGGGTGGCGTCGATGTGGCGGCGATCGTTCACGCGTTCACGCTGCAGGTTGAGCGCGTGCGCCACTGCCGATGCTCGGTCGGGCACGTCGGTGAGCTCGGGATGCAGATCGACGGCAGCCGGGACGGTTCGGTTGACGGCAGGCCAGGCCGCCGACGTCTCGATCGCGGTGGGCACTGTGGCGCGGATGCGGGTGCCGACCCTCTCTCCGTGCGCCGCGAGATACGTCGACAACGCCGCTCCGACGGCGGTGAGTGCGGTAGCCGTGACGGTGGCCGGCCCGCCTGTCCACTGCGACTTCGGGAACTGCAGGACGTGCACCGCTCTCGTTTCGTCGGGATGGGCGTTGACGCGCGTGGGTTCGACCGGTGCGGGGGCAACCAGCTCCCCGGTCCGCACGGCGTCGAGATACGTCTGCTGTGCCCGCCCCATCCGCCGCTGCGACCGCGCCCAGCGGTAGGGCAGGAGCGCCGTCGCAACGACCGCATCTCGCACGCGACGTGGACGAGAGACGGCAGGGTCGTCGGGGAACGTGACGTTGTCGGTCGGCTCGTCCGGTCCGAAGAGAGCTCGAACGATGCGGGTACCGACCGACCCGTCGGACAATGCGTGGCTGACCTGAACGATCACGACGGTGGCCGCACCGCGGATACCGTCGACGCCCGACAGGCCCCGGCCGACGTGCACGGTCCATGCCCGCGTCGTCGCATCGACCGGAACGCACGCGCGTTCGGCCAGAAACGAATTCAGTGTGTGACGACCGTCGGAGAGATCGTGGTCGACCACGTGGTCACGAGGCGGCGTCGGGTCCCTGATCCATCGGGGGTACTCCAACAGACCCACCGCATCGCCGATGCGAATCTGCAGTCTCGGAACGAATCGAGCGCGTCTCTCGACGTGGGCCACGACGTCGTCGAACGTCGGTGGCTCGTGGTCCCCCGAGTCGAAGACGAACGTCGTGTACTGGTCCATCGAGCGATGCGGGGCCGAGGTGTAGTGGAACATCGCATCTTTGACGTCCATGGTGGTCACACCATCAGGGTGCCCACTCCCGCGCCCGATCAATCACCCTCTGCAAGTGCAATCCTCGGTGCACCGAGCATTCGTGGTCGACACCCGATTCCACCGACTCGAGGAACTCGTCCAGCAATACGGCGTAACAGTCGGTCGACGACGTGGATCGGTCGGTGAACGTGTCGACTCCGGCGGGTCCGGACAGCTCGATCCGCATGAGCGACGGCATGACCGGTGTCCGCAGCGACAATTGGACGGTGCTACGCGCGCCGCCCTCGTGTTCGAGCAGAACGGTCCAACTGTCCGACGCCACGTCGCGGTGCGAGTAGGCAACGCGCGCAATGGTTCCCAGTGCCGCGTCGAGGAGATCGAAGACGTGGGGCCCGATGTCGAGGATCGCCCCGTCGTCGTGTCGCCACTGCGATTCCGAGTACGCCCCGCCGAGGGTGGCACCGGAGAACCAGGTTCCGGAGCCGGCGGCCCAGGGACGGCCCGCTGTCGAGGTGAGGAATTGCCTTGTCTCCGGGGCGAATCGGAGTGTCAGAGTCACCATCGAACGAACTCCGGCGGTGGTGACGGCCTCGGCCAGTTCCTCGGCCTCTGCCACGGTGGCGGCAATGGGCTTGTCCAGCAACACATGCTTGCCTGCTCGCGCGGCGCGGAGGGCGAACCCGGCTTGCACAGCCGGTGGAACCGCGAACGCCACCGTGTCCACGGCATCGAGCAGGGCGTCGAAGGACTCGTAGACGGGTGCACCCAACTCGGCCGCGGCGTCCGGTCTGCGTGCCCACACTCCGGTGGAGTCCACTCCCGGATGAGCGAGCAGCGAGGGGGCCTGAGTCTTGCGGGCCCAGGGGCCGGCACCGACGAGTCCGATCTTCATATGCGTCGACGTTAGTCGTCGTCACCGGTCCTGTTCCACCTCGAGAACAGTGGGCGTCCTACAGTGTTTCAATGGCCGACTCGAACTTGACGCATCCCGCCTACGGACTGGTCCGGCACGTGACGCCCACGGCGTCGGTTCTGCTCGCGGAGAACCCGGGCAAGATGACGCTCGACGGAACGAACACGTGGATTCTCCGGGCACCGGGTTCCGAGGAGTGCATCGTCGTCGACCCGGGGCCGAAGGACAAGGCCCATCTCGACGCCGTCGCCGCGTCGGGCACGGTGGTGCTGACCTTGGTAACCCATCGCCATGCCGATCACACGGCGGGGTTGAAGCGGTTTCACCGCAAGACAGGGGCACCGGTGCGGGCGGTGGGGGAGAAGTTCCTGCACGGCGGCGGCGAGCGGTTGGCCGACGGCGAGGTCATCGATGCGGCGGGTCTACGGATCCGGGTGCTCCACACGCCCGGCCACACGGCGGATTCGGTGAGCTTCGTGCTCGACGACGCCGTCTTGACGGGAGATACGATCCTCGGCCGCGGCACCACGGTGCTCGACCCGAAGGACGGCTCGCTCGCGGACTATCTGAATTCGCTCGATCGACTCGAGGCCGCCGGTGCGGGCAAGACGGTGTTGCCGGGGCACGGGGCCGATCTACCGGACACCGCCGAGGTGGCGCGACTGTATCGCGCTCACCGTCGGCAGCGGCTGGATCAGGTGCGGGCGGCGTTGGCCGAGATCGGAGACGACGCCAAACCGATGCAGGTGGTGCGCCACGTCTATTCGGACGTGGACAAGAAGTTGTGGCCGGCTGCGCGGATGTCGGTCAAGACGCAGCTGGCCTACCTCAGGGAGAACTAGCTAGCGAGCTCGGCGGGCCAGGCGCTCGGAGTCCGAGATCAGTACGGACTTGCCCTCGAGGCGCAGCCATCCGCGGTGCGCGAAGTCGGCCAGTGCCTTGTTGACGGTCTCGCGCGACGCTCCGACGAGCTGAGCGATCTCTTCCTGCGTCAGGTCGTGGGTGACGCGCAGTGATCCCGCTTCCTGGGTGCCGAAGCGCTGGGCAAGCTGCAACAGCGCCTTGGCCACGCGTCCGGGGACGTCGGTGAAGATGAGGTCGGCCAAGTTGTTGTTGGTGCGACGCAACCGGCGAGCCAGCACGCGCAGCAGCTGCTCGGCGATCTCGGGGCGCTGATCGATCCAGTCCTTGAGGGCCGCGCGGTCCATGCTGACCGCGCGCACCTCGGTGACCGTGGTGGCCGAGGACGTGCGAGGGCCGGGGTCGAAGATGGAGAGCTCGCCGAACATGTCCGACGGTCCCATGATCGTCAGCAAGTTCTCGCGGCCGTCGGGGGAGCGTCGCCCGAGCTTGATCTTGCCGGAAACGATGATGTAGAGCCGGTCTCCGGGCTCACCCTCGTTGAACACCACGTGTCCCCGGGGGAAATCGACAGGCTGCAGCTGCTTCGTCAGTGCCGCAACCGCAGAGGGTTCGACTCCTTGGAAGATGCCGGCCCGTGCCAGGACGTCGTCCACTTGCGCTCCTTTTGGGATGTCGGCGATGCGGTGACCCGCACCCCCGAAGGCGTCTGTACACACTCGTCTCACCACCGAATCGCGCTGCGATTCAGGCGTCGATGCCGATGCAATGTTCAAACACAACAATTACCTCAGGGGAGTCTACTTCGACTCGGCCGAAACCGAGTGATCGACGCCACCACAGGTTGCCAGAGGAACGGTACGTCTGTTCGCGTTCACCGTAAATTCATCCGAATGCGGACAAATGGGTGCTCAACTGGCCCGTTGGTCGACCATGCCGTCGCGCGTGTCGATCGTGCGCGGAGGAGTCTGGTGACGCTTGCGGGTGTTGAACCGAGCCAGGGCGTGGGGGAAGCCCTCGTTCGCCAGTGTGGCGACCTCGGACTTACTTGCCTGATCGAGGAATTCCTCTACTTCGTGCTCCCGGACGCCGAGCTTGCTGAGCCGGAACTCGACGCGCTCCATCGCGAGTGCGAAGAGCATGAGTAGTACCGGAAAGAGCACCACGGCGAGTCCTTGCATACCGGCCAGTTAACACCGAAAAGGTCTCGATACAAACACAGCTCGGCGCGCTCGCGTAGTTCGTTACGCATTCTTGTCCGTACAGTTGTGGCGTGGAATCGACAGCCCCGAAACGCCCCGACGTGCGCAAACGCGAGGAGACGCGACTCGGCCTCGTGCGGCGGGCCCGGCGGATGAACCGAACGCTCGGGGTCGCGTTTCCGCACGTCTACTGCGAACTCGACTTCACCACGCCCCTCGAACTCGCCGTCGCGACCATCCTGTCCGCGCAGTGCACCGACAAGCGCGTCAACATGGTGACTCCGGCCCTGTTCGTGAGATACCGCACAGCGCGCGACTACGCCGAAGCCGACCGCACCGAACTCGAAGAGTTCATCCGAACCACCGGCTTCTACCGCAACAAGGCCAACTCGCTGATCGGGCTGGGTCAGAAGTTACTCGAGAACTTCGACGGCGAAGTCCCCGCATCGTTGAAGGATCTGGTGACGTTGCCCGGCATCGGCCGCAAGACGGCCAACGTCGTGCTCGGCAACGCGTTCGACGTTCCCGGCATCACCGTCGACACCCACTTCGGCCGACTGGTGCGGCGCTGGCAGTGGACCGAAGAAGAGGACCCCGTCAAGGTGGAGCACGCCGTCGGCGCGCTGATCGAGCGGAAGGAGTGGACCGTGCTCTCCCATCGCGTCATCTTCCACGGTCGACGCGTCTGCCACTCCCGCACGCCGGCGTGCGGGGTGTGCGTCCTGGCCAAGGACTGCCCGTCGTTCGGCCTCGGCCCGACCGATCCGGCGACCGCTGCCGCCCTGGTGAGAGGTCCCGAGACCGATCATCTGCTCGCTCTCGCCGGAATCGTGTCGTGAACAAGGCCGCACTCCGCTGGTCTCTGGTCGCGCTCATTCTCGTCGTCGGGATGGTCTATGCCCTCTGGCCACGCAATGAATCTCCGGCAACGCAGCGCGCCGATGGTCCCGGTCTGGGGCAGCAAGGACCGTCGACGGCCGAGCGTCGGGCCGCCGATACTCCCGAGGCTCTGGGACCGCTGCGGCAGACCGCCGGTCTCGACGCATGTCCGACGCCGTCGGGCGCTGCAGCAGGCCCGTTGACGGGCATCACCCTCGAATGCATCGGCAACGGCTCGTCCGTCGACCTCGGCCAGGCTCTGGCCGGGCGACCCGCAGTGCTCAACATCTGGGCCTACTGGTGCGGCCCGTGCGCGAAGGAGTTGCCTTACCTGCAGCAATACGCGCAGCGGGCGGGTGATGCAGTCACGGTGTTGACCGTCCACAACGATGCCAACGAGTCCAACGGGCTGACCCGTCTGGCCGAGTACGGCGTAACGCTGCCCGGCGTTCAGGACGGTGCCGGACGTGTCGCCGCGGCGGTGGAAGCGCCGAACGTGTTGCCCGTATCCGTTTTGATATCTGCGGATGGCACTGTCGCCAAGGTGCTGACCGAACCCTTCACAAGCGTCGACGACATAGCCGACGCAGTCCGCGAGAACCTCGGAGTCGCGTCGTGAGCGCACCCGAGTGGCTCGGGCGCATGCTCGACGTCGCCGGCAGCGAAAGCGGACTGACCGACACCACCGGCATCAACCCGGTACTGCAACGGCAGGCGCAGCCGGCCGATCGAACCCGCTCGGCGGCGGTGTTGGTGCTGTTCGGCGGTCCGGCTGCCGCCGATCCGACCGCGCCCGGTGGGCTACCCGCCGAGGCCGACGTACTGCTGACCCAGCGGGCGTCGACCTTGCGCGACCACAGTGGGCAGATCGCCTTCCCCGGCGGTGCCACCGACCCGGGTGACGACGGGCCCATCGGAACGGCGCTGCGCGAGGCCCAGGAAGAGACCGGTCTCGACCCGGCCGGCGTCGTACCGCTCGCGACGATGCCCGGCATCTACGTGCCGCCGTCTCGATTCGACGTGGTTCCCGTGCTCTCGTACTGGCGGAGTCCAACCCCGGTCCGCGTCGTCGACGCCGGCGAAACCGAGCGCGTGGTGCGAGTTCCCCTGCGCGAGTTGCTCGATCCGGCCAACCGATTCCAGGTGCGTCACCCCGCCGGCTACCAGGGCCCGGCCTTCTCGGTGCAGGGAATGCTGGTGTGGGGATTCACGGGCGGTATTCTGGCGGGCCTGCTCGCTGTGTCGGGCTGGGAGTCCGAATGGGACACGGGGGATATACGCGATCTGGAGGCCAGCTTGACTGCGGTAGGAGCGAGGCTCGATCGGTGACGGGTTCAGGGTGGGTCGATATCGCGGTGCTCGCCGTCGCGCTGCTGGCGGCGACGTCGGGATGGCGACAGGGGGCGGTGGCGTCGGCGCTGGCGTTTCTGGGAGTCGTTCTGGGTGCCGTCGCCGGAATTCTGGTGGCACCGCACGTGCTCGAACACGTCGACGGATCACGCACGAGGGTGTTCGTCGGTATCGCGTTGATCGTGGTGTTGGTGATCGTCGGTGAGGTGGCCGGCATGGTTCTGGGTCGTGCGTTGCGCAGCGGAATACATTCGCGCTCAGCAAGATCGGTCGACAGCACGATCGGGGCAGGTCTGCAGGCCGCGGCCGTGCTCGCTGCCGCATGGTTGCTCGCCATTCCGCTGACGTCCTCGTCGCAGCCCGAGGTGGCCAGTGCCGTGCGTGGCTCGACGGTCCTGGGCAAGGTCGACGAGGTGGCACCCGAGTGGCTGCGTCAGGTGCCCAAGGAATTCTCGGCGCTGCTCGACACCTCCGGGCTGCCGGACGTCATCGGTCCGTTCGGACGCACTCCGGTCGCCGACGTCGCCGTTCCCGACTCCGGGATCGCCGCAGGCCCCGTCCCGGTGGCGTTGCAGGCGAGCGTCATCAAGATCAACGGAATCGCCCCGAGCTGCCAGAAGGCGCTCGAGGGTTCGGGTTTCGTCGTCGGGCCGGATCTGGTGATGACCAACGCCCACGTGGTGGCCGGTACCTCCGAGGTGACCGTCGATTCTCCGGACGGCCCTCTCGACGCCGACGTCGTCCTGTTCGATCCCGAAGAAGATGTTGCAGTGCTTCGTGTTTCGCAGCTGCAGGCTCCGGTGTTGCCGTTCGCGCCGAACCCGGCCGAATCCGGATCCGACGCTATCGTGCTGGGCTACCCGGGCGGCGGTCCGTACACGGCGAGCCCAGCGCGCATTCGCGAGATCATCAACCTCAGCGGACCGGACATCTACCGCACCGGAACTGTTCAACGCGAGGTCTATACGGTTCGCGGATCGGTGCGGCAGGGCAATTCCGGTGGGCCACTGGTCAATTCGAACGGTGAGGTACTCGGTGTGGTGTTCGGTGCTGCCGTCGACGACCCCGATACCGGATTCGTCTTGACCGCAACCGAGATCTCGGACGAGCTCGCCCGCAGCTTCGATGCGCCGGTCAGTGTGGGCACCGGCGACTGCATCGTCTGACGGCGGGACGTCAGCTTTCGAGCGCGACGCGCAGGATTTCCTCGGACACCACGTCTGGGGCTTCCTGGTGCACGTAGTGCCCCACGCCCTGCACTGTTCGACGCGTCAGCGCCGGTGCCCAGTGCCGATCGCGATCGAGGGTGGTGGGTAGGACGTACGGATCGAGGTCACCGCTGATCTGCGCGACGGGGATCGAGGTCTTCACGTCGACGGCGTCCATGAAGCGTCGGCCCTCGGCGCGGAACTGGCTACGGAACGCCCAGCGCTGATATTCGAGTGCGCTGTGCGCGGCCCCGGGAATTCGGATGGCCGAGCGCATCTTGCCTGCGGTATCGGAGAAATCGTCGGTGCGCTGCCATTGCGACCCGGCGCGGCTGCGCATCAACTCCTCGACTGCCGCGCCCCCTCTTCGGGTGAGCAGCTTCTCGGGGCGCAGCGGAACTTGATACCGAACGAAGTGCGGCAGCAGAGCACCGCGCTGTTCGGAATCCTTCAGCACGGCGCGGCGCAGCGAGATCGGGTGCGGTGCATTGATCAGGACCATCGAGCGGACCATTCGCGGATGCAGAGCCGAGCTTGCCCAGCACACCAGGCCGCCGTCGGCATGACCGACGAACGTCGCATGTGGGTACCCCAGAGCGCGAACGAGACCGACGATGTCGCCGGCCAGGGTCCATCCGTCGTAACCACGTGGGGGCTTGTCGGAGTCGCCGTAGCCGCGGAGGTCGACTGCGACCGCTCGCACTCCGGAACTCGCGAGCGCGTCGAGCTGGTGATGCCAGGAGTACCAGAAGTCGGCGAAGCCGTGCAGCAGCACCACCAGCGGGGCATCGGGAGCATGCTCGCCGACCTCCACGGTGTGGAACCGGATTCCATTGGCATGGATGTCGCGATGGATCCACTGTCCCGGGTAACGGACCGTGGACGGATCGGGATGATTCATACTGCTCGACTCGCCGGGCGTCGTCTACTTCTTGTAGCCGGGGATTCCGGGAATGCTCTCGTGCTGGTTGGGCAGCACGGTCGACGCCTGCTTGAGGGAGTCGATGGTCTTCTCGGGCTTGCGCAGTTTCTTGACCCTGCGGTAGCCGAGGAACCCGAACAGGCCGGCAACCAGCACCATGAACACGAAGACGATGAGGAACGAGGCCCATCGGTAGAGCCACACGTCGAGGAGCTCGGCGGCGAAGAAGAAGAAGAAGAACGAGCTGAACAGCAGCACTGTCAGCGCGACGATGAAGAAGACGCTGCCCTGCAGACCCTTCTTGACCTCGCCGGTGACCTCGGCCTTGGCTAGGGCCACCTCGGCACGCACCAGCGTCGAGACCTGAGTCGTGGCGTCCTTGACGAGGTTTCCGATGCTCGCGCTACCGGGTGTGCGGGCATCGACATCGGTGAGAGGTATCGACGAAATCGTGTTCGGGACGCCGTTGCCGTATCCCTTGTCATTGCTGACGCTCAACTCTCGACCCCTTGTAATCGCTGTGCTCGGTATTGCGGTGATCGCTCTGCTCGGTGTTGCGGAAGATCGTATCGACAGTAGTGCCTAAGTAGCAGATTATCTGTCCCGCGGCGGCCGAGCGACGCTCGGCCCGTCGTCGGTTACCTCTCCGCCCGTCGCGACAAACACGGGAATGTTGCACGAATCGGCAACGAACGGCCCGGGGGCGTGAAATTCTCAGGTGTTCATCAGGTAATTTTCAGGGAACTTTCCCCTTCAGGAGCACTCGTGAGTTCACCCCACGCCGTCACGGACGACGGCGCAATTCCCGCACCTCAGGTGCCTCGGTCCCGAATCGTCATCGCCTCGATGGTCGGTACGTCCATCGAGTTCTTCGACTTCTATATCTATGCAACGGCCGCAGTGCTCGTCTTTCCCCGCCTGTTCTTCCCCGCGGGCAACGACACGACCGCACTGCTGGCGTCGTTCGCGACGTTCGGTTTGGCGTTCGTCGCGCGACCCATCGGCTCGATTCTGTTCGGCCACTTCGGCGATCGCATCGGACGCAAGGCCACCCTCGTCGGGTCCCTGCTGACGATGGGTGTCGCGACGTTCGCGATCGGGCTCCTGCCGACCTACGCCGCGGCGGGTCTGTGGGCACCGGCTCTGTTGGCGCTGATGCGCTTCACTCAGGGCGTGGGCCTCGGCGGTGAATGGAGTGGTGCGGCGCTACTGGCCACCGAAACCGCGAAGCCGGGCAAGCGAGCCTGGGCGGCGATGTACCCGCAGCTGGGTGCGCCGATCGGCTTCTTCTTCGCCAACGGCATCTTCCTGCTCATCGTCATCGCGACCGGCTACGACTCCGCGAACTCCGGCACCGACCATGCGTTCCTCACGTGGGGCTGGCGCATCCCGTTCCTGCTCAGCGCGATCATGGTGATCATCGGCCTGTACGTCCGCCTCAAGCTCGAGGAGACGCCGGTGTTCAAGCTGGCAGTCGAGCGCGGCCAGAAGGTCAAGACCCCGTTGGCCCAGGTGTTCAAGACGAGCTGGCGTCAGCTGATCATCGGCACGTTCGTCATGCTCGCCACGTACACGCTCTTCTACATCATGACGACGTGGGTGGTCAGTTACGGAACAGGCAAGGTGGCCGACGTCAACGGGCCCAAGCTCGCGATTCCGTACACGGACTTCCTGGAGCTCCAGCTCATCGCGGTGCTGTTCTTCGCGGCGCTGATCCCGGTCGCCGGGCTGCTCGCCGACAAGTACGGCCGTCGCCCCACGCTCATCGTCATCACCGCGGCGATCGTGCTGTTCGGTCTGTCGTTCCACTGGTTCGCCGACCCGTCGTCCGCGTCGGCAGGCAAGATGCTGGTGTTCATGTGCGTCGGCCTGGGATTGATGGGCCTGACATTCGGACCCATGAGTGCCGTTCTGCCCGAACTGTTTCCGACGAACGTGCGCTACACGGGCTCGGGAATCTCGTACAACACCGCGTCGATCCTCGGTGCCGCAGTGGCCCCGTTCATCGCAACCTGGCTGGTGAGTTCCTACGGCGTCGGCTGGGTGGGCGTCTATCTCGCCATCGCCGCTGCGCTGACCCTGATCTCGCTGATCATCATGAAGGAAACGCGAGACCAGTCGCTCGACAGCGTCTGAGCGGCTGCGCCGCATGTGAGTGGAACCTCGTAGTGGGCTACGAGGTTCCACTCACATGGGAGCGCTAGCGGCCCTTCTTGATCGCCTCGAACACCTTCGGGTCGACGAGAGTGGAGACGTCACCGAGTTCGCGGCCCTCGGCCACGTCACGGAGCAGGCGGCGCATGATCTTGCCCGACCTGGTCTTCGGCAACTCCGGCACGATGGAAATCTCTCGTGGCCGCGCGATCGGCGAAATCTCCTTGGAAACCTGAGCTTTGAGTTCGGCGATCAATGCGTCGCCGGTGTTCTCCTCGCCGCCGCGCAGGATGACGAACGCGACGATGCCCTGACCGGTGGTCTCGTCGGCGGCACCGACGACGGCAGCCTCGGCGACACTGTGATGACTGACCAGTGCCGACTCCACTTCCGACGTGGAGATGCGGTGGCCCGAGACGTTCATGACGTCGTCGACGCGGCCGAGGACCCACAGGGCGCCGTCCTCGTCGTACTTGGCACCGTCACCGGCGAAGTACCAGCCTTCTTCGGCGTAGCGGGACCAGTAGGTGTCCTTGTAGCGGTCCATGTCGCCCCAGATCCCGCGGAGCATCGCCGGCCACGGCTCGGAGAGAACGAGGTATCCGTTGCCGCCGTTGCCCAGTGGCTTGGCGTCGTCGTCGACGATCTTGGCCGAGATACCGGGCAGCGGAGTCATGGCCGAGCCGGGCTTGGTGGATGTGACGCCGGGGAGCGGGGAGATCATGATCGCGCCGGTCTCGGTCTGCCACCAGGTGTCGACGATCGGTGCGCTGCCGCCGCCGACGACGTCGCGGAACCAGCGCCATGCCTCGGGGTTGATGGGCTCGCCGACGGACCCGAGCAGGCGGATCGAGGACAGATCGTGTGCCTCGGGAATCTCCTTGCCCCACTTCATGAATGTGCGCACGAGGGTGGGGGAGGTGTAGTAGATCGACACCTTGTACTTTTCGATGACGTTCCAGTGCCGGTGCTCGTCGGGCGAATTGGGCGTGCCCTCGTAGACGACCTGCGTGGCGCGGTTGGAGAGCGGTCCGTAGACGATGTAGGAGTGCCCGGTGACCCAGCCGATGTCGGCGGTGCACCAGTAGACGTCCGTGCCGGCCTTGTGGTCGAAGACGTTGTGGTGGGTGTACGAGGTCTGTGTCAGGTAGCCGCCGGAGGTGTGGATGATGCCCTTGGGCTTACCCGTCGTACCCGAGGTGTAGAGGATGAACAGGGGGTGCTCGGCCGGGAACGGCTGCGCCTCATGCTCTTTCGACGCCTTCGCGACGGTCTCGTGCCACCACAGGTCGCGTCCCTCGGTCCAGGCGACGTCGGAGTCGGTGCGCTTGACGACCAGAACGTTCCGGATGGAGGCGGCTCCGTCCACGGCTTCGTCGACGGTGTCCTTGATGGGGGCGGGCTTGCCGCGTCGCCACTGACCGTCGGTGGTGATGACGAGTTTGGCTTCGGCGTCGTCGATGCGCGAGCGCAGTGCGGTGGCCGAGAACCCGGCGAAGACGACCGAATGGGTCAGGCCGAGGCGTGCACAGGCGAGGATCGAGACGATGGCCTCGGGGATCATCGGCATGTAGATCGCGACGCGGTCGCCGGAGACGAGGCCGAGTTCGGTCAGGGTGTTGGCGGCCTGGCTGACGTCGGCGAGCAGATCGGAGTAGGTGATGTCGCGGCTGTCGCCGGGTTCACCTTCCCAGTGGATGGCGACCTGGTCGCCGTGGCCGTCGAGGACGTGGCGGTCGACGCAGTTGTAGGCGACGTTGAGCTCGCCGTCGGCGAACCATTTCGCGACGGGGGCGTCGGACCAGTCGAGTACCTCGGTGAACGGGGTGTGCCAGTGCAGCCGGCGGGCCTGCTCCGCCCAGAAGGCGAGCCGGTCCTTCTCCGCGGCGGCGTACAGATCTGCCTGAGCGTTCGCCTGCGCCGCGAACTCGGCCGAGGGTGCGTAGGAGGCAACCGCGGTCTCGTCGCTGCCGGAGGTACTGGTCGTCATCTCGAATAGCTCTCTTTCGTCCGATGCTTTCGCCCATGAAACGGCACTTACAGGCCGGTCTCGAGCCCCTAGTGAGGGTAGTCACATGTGATGGCGATCGCACCGTTGCAATCGGCTGCAACCCCTTGATCTGCGGTGATCGGTTGTTTCCGCACGATGGACGGTCATCGCCGTCGTCGACGGGAGGCTGTCTCGGCGGCTCTGCCCGCACTCTGAGAAATCGACTTGCCGAAACGTTTCGATCATGTTTCCGACTTACTCGCCGGTCAACAAAACCCGGGGGAGTTCACATGTTCGTTTCAGGATGTGTCTAAAGTTCGTTCCATCAGATCGTTGGTACGGCTCACAGGCCGTGTCTTGCGGTCGCCCACGAATCCCCGGGCGTCGCGCCCGAGGAACTGAGCACGGACGACCCCGTGTTCACATCTGGATGGAGGATTTCCTTGCGTAAAACACGCATCGCGTCAGCTGCAATCGCAGTTGTCGTCGGAGCGGCGCTGGTGACGGCGTGCTCTTCGAGCGATTCGGCCGGCGGCGGAGGGTCAGGAGACGGCTCCGGCATCATCAACGCCTGGAGCGGTGAGCCGCAGAACCCCTTGGTGCCCACCAATACGAGCGAGAACACCGGCGGACGTGTCGTCGACTCGATCTTCGCCGGCCTGGTGTCCTACACCCCCGAGGGCGGTGTCGAGAACGAGGTCGCGGACTCGATCGATACCACCGACGGCCAGAACTACACCGTCACGTTGAAGGACGGCTGGCAGTTCACCGACGGCACGCCGGTCACGGCCAAGTCGTTCGTCGATGCCTGGAACTACGGCGCACTGTCGACCAATGCGCAGCTGCAGGGATCGTTCTTCGATCCGATTCAGGGCTACGACGAGGTCGCAGCCGAGAACCCGACGGTGCAGACCATGTCCGGTCTCAAGGTCGTCGACGACAAGACGTTCACCATCGAGCTCAAGCAGCCCGAGGCCGCGTTCCCCGATCGTCTCGGCTTCGCCGCGTACTACCCGCTGCCCGAGGTTGCGTACCAGGACATCGCCGCGTTCGGCGAGAACCCGATCGGCAACGGCCCGTACAAGTTCGCCCAGGAGGGCGCTTGGCAGCACAACGTGCGGATCGACCTGGTCACGAACCCCGACTACGCCGGTAACCGCAAGCCCGCCAACGGCGGCGTGAGCTTCATTCTGTACAGCAACCTCGACACCGCATACACGGACCTGCTGTCGAACAACGTCGACGTTCTCGACAACGTTCCGGCCTCGGCCGTCACCACCTTCGAGTCCGATCTTCCCGACCGCACGGTGAACCAGCCGTCCGCGTCGATCGAGACGTTCACGATTCCGGGCCGCCTCGCGCACTTCGGTGGCGAAGAGGGTGTGCTGCGTCGTCAGGCGATCTCCAAGGCGATCAACCGCGACCAGATCACCGAGCAGATCTTCAACAAGACCCGTACCCCGGCCAAGGACTTCACCAGCCCGGCCATCGACGGCTGGACCGGCGATCTCTCCGACGTCGGAAACGTCGAGTACGACCCCGAGGGTGCCAAGGCTCTGTGGGCCCAGGCCGATGCCATCGCGCCGTGGTCCGGAACGTTCTCCATCGCGTACAACTCCGACGGTGGACACCAGGAATGGGTGGATGCGGTCAGCAACAGCATCCGCAACACGCTCGGCATCGAGGCGCAGGGTGCGCCGTACCCGACGTTCGCTCAGCTGCGTACCGAAGCCACCAACCGCACCATCGCGACCGCCTTCCGGTCGGGCTGGCAGGGTGACTACCCGCAGCAATACGGCTTCCTGGCACAGAACTACCAGACCGGTGGCAGCTCCAACGACGGTGAGTACTCCAACCCCGAGTTCGACCGCCTGCTCCGCGAGTCCGCAGGTGAGACCGACAAGACCAAGGCGCAGGAGCTGACCAACCAGGCTCAGGAAATCCTGCTCAACGACCTGCCCGCAGTGCCGACCTGGTACCGCAACGCAGCGAGTGGTTGGTCGGAGAACGTCACCAACGTCAAGATCGGTTGGGACGGAATCCCCATCTACAACCAGATCGAGAAGAACTGATCACGTTCGCTCCACTGCTGTAGAGACCGAGAAGGGCGGTAGGTCTTCCACCTACCGCCCTTCTCGTGTGCTCGCTCACTCCCGTATCTACGTTCGACGCCCCGCTGCAGCTGATCCTTGCGCCTCTGCGGTGACGTCCACCTTCCTCCAAAGGAGGTGATCCGATGCTCTGGTACATCGGACGCCGATTACTTCAGATGATCCCCGTGTTCATCGGGGCGACATTCTTGATCTATGCCATGGTCTTCTTGCTGCCAGGAGACCCCATCGCAGCATTGGCCGGAGACAAGGCGATCAGTCCCGCCGTCGCCGACCAACTGCGCGCCCGCTACAACCTCGACCAGCCGTTCATCGTGCAGTACCTGCTGTACCTCAAGGGCATTTTCACGTTCGACTTCGGCATGTCCTTCTCGGGCCGCCCGGTCAGTGAAGTTCTCGTACAAGCGTTTCCGATCACCGCCAAGCTCGCCTCGATGGCCCTCGTGATCGAGGCCGTGTTCGGTATCGGCTTCGGTCTCATCGCGGGTCTGCGCAAGGGCAAGCTGTTCGACTCGACGGTCCTCGTCGTCAGCCTCGTCATCATCGCCGTGCCGATCTTCGTCATCGGCTTTCTCGCGCAGTTCTTCATCGGTATCAAGTGGGGTTGGGTGCCGCCGACAGTGGGAGGCAACACCAGCTTCACCAACCTGTTGCTGCCGGCATTCGTACTCGGAGCCGTCTCGTTCGCCTACGTGGTGCGGTTGACGCGCACGTCGGTGGCCGAGAATCTCAGTGCGGACTTCGTGCGGACGGCGACGGCCAAGGGGCTCTCGCGTAACCGGGTCGTCAACGTGCACGTGTTGCGTAACTCGCTGATTCCCGTCGTGACGTTCCTCGGTGCAGATCTGGCCAGCCTCATGGGCGGCGCGATCATCACCGAAGGAATCTTCAACATCAACGGAGTCGGCGGCACCATCTACCAAGCCGTCATCCGCGGTGAGGCACCGACCGTCGTGTCTTTCGTGACCGTGCTGATCGTCGTCTATCTGGTCGCCAATCTCATCGTCGACCTTCTCTATGCCGCGCTCGACCCGAGGATTCGCTATGTCTGATCCCATCACCCCGAAGAGCGTCGACGCCGATCGCGCTACTCGCCAAGCACGTTTCGTCGAGGCCGACGAGGTCATCGACGTGTCGCAGACCGACGCCGTCGTCATCGACGACGCACCCGCCAGCATCTGGTCGGATGCGTGGCGGAACCTGCGCACGCGTCCGATGTTCATCGTCTCGGCCATCATCATCCTGGCCGTCATCGTGGTCGCAGCCGTGCCTGGCCTGTTCACCAGTACCGATCCGCGCTTCTGCGATCTGCAGTTCAGCATGCAGGGCCCGGGATCCGGACACTGGTTCGGTTACGACCGACAAGGCTGCGACATCTACTCCCGGGTGCTGTTCGGTGCTCGGGCGTCCGTGCTGACCGGAGTCGGGGTCACGTTCCTCGTGCTGGTCATCGGCGTCGTGTTCGGTGCTCTGGCCGGCTTCTACGGCGGCATCGCGGACTCGTTGCTCTCACGGATCACCGACATCTTCTTCGGCGTTCCGCTGATTCTGGCGGCCATCGTCCTCATGCAGCTGTTCACCGATCGCACGATCTTCACGGTGATTCTGGTGTTGGCGTTGTTCGGCTGGCCTCAGATGGCTCGCATCACTCGCGGTGCAGTGCTGTCGGCGAAGGGCAACGACTACGTAATGGCCTCGCAGGCTTTGGGTTTGACGCGACTGCGAACTCTGATGAGGCACGTACTGCCGAACGCGATGGCACCGATCATCGTCATCACGACGATTTCACTCGGTACGTTCATCGTGGCCGAGGCGACGCTGTCGTTCCTCGGCATCGGACTGCCTCCCACCGAGGTCTCCTGGGGCGGCGACATCAGTGCCGCTCAGGTCACCCTGCGACAGGGCTCGACCATTCTCTTCTATCCTGCTGCAGCGCTGGCAATCACGGTGCTCGGCTTCATCATGATGGGTGACGCCCTGCGCGACGCCCTCGACCCGAAGGCGAGGAAGCGATGACGGATCCAGCACGCATCGCAGTGGAGCAGCCCCTGCTCGACATCCAAGATCTCGAGGTCTCGTTCCGGTCCAACTCCGGTGCGGTCCCGGCTGTTCGCGGAGTATCGCTGACGGTCTACCCGGGGCAGACCGTTGCGATCGTGGGCGAATCCGGTTCCGGTAAGTCGACCACCGCGCACTCGATCATCAACCTGCTTCCCGGAACCGGCACGGTGACGGCGGGGCGCATCCTGTTCGAGGGCCGTGACTTGGCGCAGGCCAAGGAGAAGGACTTCGTCGACATCCGCGGCAGCCAGATCGGCCTGGTTCCTCAGGACCCGATGTCCAACTTGAACCCGGTGTGGAAGATCGGCTTCCAGATCGAGGAGGCCCTCGCTGCAAACGGCATCGCCAAGGGCAAGGCGGCTCGGGTTCGGGCAGCCGAGCTGCTCGAAGAAGCGGGCCTCAGCGATTCGGAGAAGCGGGTCAATCAGTACCCGCACGAGTTCTCGGGCGGTATGCGTCAGCGCGCGCTCATCGCGATCGGGCTTTCGGCACGACCGAAACTACTGATTGCCGACGAGCCGACGTCCGCTCTCGACGTGACCGTGCAGCGTCAGATTCTCGATCATCTCGAAGGTTTGACGAAGGAACTCGGAACCGCGGTTCTGCTGATCACCCACGATCTCGGCCTGGCTGCCGAACGAGCCGAGCACCTCGTCGTCATGAGCAAGGGGCGGATCGTGGAATCCGGTCCGGCACTGGAGATCCTGCAGGACCCTCAGCATCCGTACACGCGCAAGCTCGTCTCCGCCGCGCCGTCTCTGGCGTCGCAGCGACTGAAGTCGTCGGTGGTGCGCAAGGACATCGTCGAGCATGCCAAGCAGGTGGCGGTCGAGGCCGTCACCGAGGAGACCGACTCGGCATTCGAGCCGGCCGCGGACACTGTGCTCGTGGTCGAGGGGCTGACCAAGGAATTCAAGCTCCGGGGCGGCAACCCGTTCAAGTCGTCCGTGTTCACGGCCGTCAAGGATGTGTCGTTCGGAGTCGCACGCGGTACCACCACTGCGATCGTCGGCGAATCGGGTTCTGGCAAGTCGACTGTGGCACAAATGGTTCTGGGACTTCTCGAGCCCACTGCGGGTTCGGTGAGGTTCGACGGGCGCGATGTGGCGGGGTTGAACAACAAGGACGCGTTCGCATTTCGTCGTCGAGTGCAGCCGATCTTCCAGAATCCGTACGGGACGCTGGACCCGATGTATTCGATCTTCAGCACCATCGAGGAGCCTCTGCGCACCCACAAGGTGGGGTCGAAGTCCGAGCGGGAAGCCAGAGTCCGTGATCTGTTGGACAAGGTGGCACTGCCGTCGTCGGTGATGCGCAGGTTCCCCAACGAGCTGTCCGGCGGCCAGCGGCAACGTGTCGCAATCGCTCGTGCGTTGGCCCTCGAGCCCGAAATGGTCATCTGCGACGAGGCAGTGTCGGCTTTGGACGTGTTGGTGCAGGCGCAGATCCTGTCCCTGCTCAACGACCTTCAGGCCGAGCTCGGGTTGACGTACCTGTTCATCACGCACGACCTCGCGGTGGTCCGTCAGATTGCTGACGACGTGCTCGTGATGCGCAGCGGCGAGATCGTCGAGGCGGCGTCGACCGATGCCGTCTTCGACAACCCGCAGCAGGAGTACACCCAGAAGCTGCTCGCCGCCATTCCGGGTGGCTCGGTGCAGCTGGGCGCATAGCCGCGGTGGGTGAGGGGGTACCGTCGTCTGTCGTGACGGACCCCCTCGCCCCGCTGCTGGAATTGCCCGGAGTTGTCGATTCCGCCGAACGGGCACGCGATGCCCTCGGTGCCGTGCATCGGCACAAGGCCAATCGTCGTGGGTGGCCGGCGACCGCGGCCGAGGCCGCTGTGAGGGCAGCTCGTTCGTCCTCCGCGCTCGAGGGCGGTTCGATGGATTTCCCTCGCGAAGGCGAGGAGGGTGACCCGATTCTGGCGGGTGCGCTGCGAGTGGCCGCTGCTCTCGACGGTGACGCCCTGCAGAACACGTTGTCGACGTGGAAGCGCGCACCACTGCAGACGCTGGCCCGCCTACATCTGTTGGCCGCCGCGGATCTCGTCGACGACGCGTCCTCGCTCGGTCGGCCGCGCACGGACGCGGGCATCGGCGAGCGGCTCGATCTCCTTGCGCAGTTGGTGACGGGTGGAACCTCCGCGCCGGCTCCGGTGATCGCGGCAGTCGTGCACGGTGAACTGTTGACGCTGCGGCCTTTCGGAACTGCCGACGGCATCGTGGCGCGTGCTGCATCGCGGTTGGTGGCCGCATCGTCGGGATTCGATCCACACAACCTGGGCGTGCCCGAGGTGAGTTGGATGCGTCGAGCGAACGCGTACCGGGATGGAGCTGCCGGGTTCGCCGAGGGTACGGCGACGGGAGTCGGCAGTTGGGTGATCCTCTGCCTAGGAGCATTCGAAGCTGGTGCGGCAGAAGCGACTTCGATTGCCGAGGCTGCACAGTAGGAGTTGTGCACACGTAAAAGGGCGGCGATGCTGACTTGCGTCGACGTCGCCGCCCGTTAGCACGGAGCGCCTGGTTACCAAGCGTGCACAGGTGGGCTGTGATGGACTACCACGTGGCCTCGGCGAGAACTCGACGGTGATGAGGTCATCCCTGCAACCGGTGCAGGGTTCTTGCTGATCACCAACGAATATCGCAGGCCCACAGCGCTTCTGCCATTAGGTGGCAAGCTCCGCGTGGGTGCCGGTGTCCGTGCTGGGAATCGCGGTCGGGAGAAGCGAACCTTCTCTTCCGGTTCGTTCTTGGCCTTCCGTTCTTCCGTACGTCATTTGTACCCCGTGACGCCGCTCACATCAAGGGTTTGGGCTCATCGTTTTCTGCGGAGTAGTCCGTAGGTGATCGCGCCGGCCGCTATTGCGCTGAAACCTGCTGCAGCACTGGCTACTACGGTCTTCCCGGACGGATTCGGAATGCGGGAGCGCAGTGAAACGGGGTTCGAGAATGTCAGAATCGGCCAGCCGAGGGACGAGGCCTCTTTGCGGAGTGCGCGGTCGGGATTGACGGCGGTGGGGTGGCCGACCGCCCGCAGCATCGGCACGTCGGTGATCGAATCCGAGTAGGCGTAACTCTTGGATAGGTCGTAATCATGTTGTGCCGCCAGGGACTTCATGGCGTCGACCTTGCCCTCGCCGTAGCAGTAGAAGTCGACCTCGCCGATGTACTTGCCGTCGACGGTCACCATCGTCGTGGCCATGCTGTGGTCGGCGCCCAGCAGTTCGGCGATGGGATGCACGATCTCGTCACCCGACGCCGAGACGACCACCACGTCGTGTCCGCGGAGCTTGTGGTCCGCGATCAGATCGGCCGCTTCGGCGAAGACGAGGGGGTCGACGATGTCGTGCAGGGTTTCGGCCACCACTGCTCGCACCTGTTCGACGTCCCACCCGGCGGTCATACCGGCGATGTGTGCGCGCATGCGTTCCATCTGGTCGTGATCGGCACCGGAGAGCAGGAACAAGAACTGCGCATAGCTGCTCTTGAGTACCGCTCGCCGGTTGATCAGACCTTGGTCGAAGAACGGCTTGCTGAAGGCCAGAGTGCTGGACTTCGCGATGATCGTTTTGTCGAGGTCGAAGAAGGCGGCGACGCGCGCTGCGCGTCGGCCGGCGGGGGCATCGTCGGTGTCTGCGCTGAGGGTCACGATTGTCACCATAGTGGCCGGTGGTGACCGGTGGATGTCGCGCAACTTCTCTTCTCGACTCGCTCCGAACAAGTCCACAAATCGAGACGGTTGAACTTGCAAACAAGGACGTCCACGGGTGTAGTATTTTCCACGAGCCCGGTTCATTCCGGGCGGTGTTCAGCCCGACCCCCCGGGGCTGAACCAGACGACCCTCGCCTCCTCCCCCCCCTGGCGAGGGTCGTCCTCTTTTTCGGGGTAGGCCGAAAACTGGTACCGCGGTACCGGTATTCATCCACAGGGGCCGATCTATCCACATTTCCCCAAGTCGCGCGCCGCGCGAGCGGATTCTCGCGCACGCTTGGGTCCATGAAAACGGATCCGATTTCACGGCGGACGAACGCGTACGCGTCGATGTCGATCGACCATCACGGACTGCGTCAGGACGTGTATCGAATCGCCGCAGCCGCGGATTGTGTTGTGGAAGAGCAGAACTTACTGGTCGGTATCGGATCGGCGCGCCCGATTTGGGAATTCCCAGGAATTATTTTGATCGATTTTTCTTCTGCCGAGTCGGCGCTCGCAGCCGGATTTCCGCGACGGCCCGGCGTCGTTCTGGTCACGGCCGCGTCGCCGACACTCGACGATTGGCGGACGGCCACAGCGCTCGGTGCCGAACACGTGGTGTCGTTACCCTCGGACGAGGACACGCTCGTTCGCATCCTCGGTGAACCCGTCGTCACATCGCCGGGCGGCGGTGGCGTCATCGTGGTCGTCGGTGCCCGCGGAGGTGCGGGTGCGTCCACGTTCGCGGCGGCGCTGGGCCTGTGCAGCAGTCGCACGGGGCACCGCACGCTCATGGTCGAAGCCGACCGGTACGGCAGCGGCCTCGATCTGCTGCTCGGCTGGGAGAACGCCCCAGGCTTGCGCTGGTCCGGCCTCGTCGTCGAGGGCGGGCGAGTATCCGGCGACGCACTCCACGGCGCGCTGCCGTCGAAGAACGGATTGTCGGTGCTGGCACTCGGGCGATCCGACGACCGGCGAACCGGACTCTCGGCCGTCGCCGCGGCGGCTGTGCTCGACGCAGGGCGCGCTGGAGGCGATCTCGTGGTGTGCGACGCCCCGCGCCACTCCGATGACCTCTCGGACGCCCTGTACGCCGCAGCCGACCTCGTCGTACTGGTGCTGCCTGCCGAATTGCGGGCCGTGACCTCGGCCGAAGCAGTAGCGGACGAGATCTCGAGTCGCAATGCGAACGTCGGATTGGTCGTTCGTGGGCCCGCACCCGGGGGACTACGGGCAGCGGACATCGCCGCCGCCCTCGACCTGTCGCTGCTGACGTCCATGCGGGCCGAGCCTGGATTGGCCGAGCGTCTCGAGCGGGGCGGGCTTGCTCTCGGACGCCGCTCACCGCTCGCGGCGGCGGCCACCGGGGTCCTCGATACGTTCGCGCACAAGCCCGGTGGTGAGCGGTGGGCGGCATGAGCGCAGTCGTCACCGCCGAATTGCTCGACCGCGTACGAGATCGGCTGGCTGCTTCGGCACAGTCTCCGGTGCCCGCCACCGTTGCCGCGGCCATCCGCACCGAGGCAGGGGGAGTCATCGGTGACACCGATATGCTTGCGGCACTGCGTATTCTGCAGACCGAGCTCACCGGAGCAGGCCCGTTGGAGCCGCTCCTGTCCGAGCCAGGGGTGACCGATGTTCTGGTCACGGCGCCGGATCAGGTGTGGATCGATCGCGGTAGAGGCCTGGAACGCACCGGAGTCCAGTTCGCCGACGAAGCCGCGGTCAGGCGGCTGGCGCAACGGCTCGCGCTCTCGGCCGGTCGGCGATTGGACGATGCGCAGCCGTGGGTCGACGGCCGATTACCCGGCGTCGGACAGGGAGCGTTCGGGGTCCGTCTGCACGCGGTGCTGGCACCGGTGGCGAGCGGTGGAACCTGCCTGTCGTTGCGAGTGCTCCGCCCGGCCACCCAGGGACTCGCCGCGCTCCGGGCGTCCGGTGCGGTGACCGAGGAGGGCTACGATCTGCTCGCGCGGATTGTGCTCGCGCGCTTGGCGTTTCTGGTCGTCGGAGGTACCGGTGCCGGGAAGACCACCCTTCTGGCTGCTCTGCTGGGCGAGGTCGACCCAGCCGAACGAATCGTCTGCGTGGAGGATGCCGCCGAGTTGGCACCGGCGCATCCCCATGTGGTGCGCCTGGTGGCCCGTGCTCCGAACGTCGAAGGTGTGGGCGAGGTGTCGGTTCGGCAATTGGTTCGCCAGGCACTACGGATGCGACCCGATCGGCTCGTCGTCGGTGAGGTGCGCGGGGCCGAGGTGATCGACCTGATGACGGCCCTCAACACCGGGCACGACGGCGGTGCCGGAACCATCCATGCCAATTCGCCCTCGGAAGTCCCCGCCCGGCTCGAAGCCCTTGCAGCACTGGGCGGAATGGGCAGAGACGCACTGCACAGTCAACTTGCGGCGGCCGTCCAGGTCGTCCTGCACGTCCACCGGAGCGCCGACGGTACGCGCAGATTGCGGGAGATCGGACTGGTGGAGGTGGATTCGACAGGCCGTGTCCATATCGTGCCGGCATGGTCCGCTGAATCCGACGCCGTGCCCGGGCAGCGCGGGCTGCACGAACTGCTCGCTCGGCGCTGTGGCGAGAAGCGATGACGGCGGCACTGTGCGTTCTGGCCGCTGCATTCACGCTGTGGCCCAGCCGCTCTCGCCGACTATCGCGCCGAGGTAGAGGTGCCGTCGGGGTTCCTGGGTGGGCGTTCCCTGTGGCTGTAGCGTCGGTGTCGGCCGTGGGCATGTTCTGGATCGGCGGTCCGTGGGGCGCGGCGGCTCTGTTCGTGGCGGGCGGTACCGGATGGCACCGACATGGCCGTCGCACCGTGCGCGCCCGTCGTACGGCCGAATTAGATTGGTTGGCAACCGGAGTCGAAGTGGTCATCGGTGAATTGCGGGTCGGTGCGCACCCGGCGACGGCCGGCGAGGTGGCTGCGGATGAGTGCGGCGGGATCGCCTCGGAGGCGCTGCGCGGTGCTGCGTCCAGATCGCGACTCGGTGGACGCGCTGCCGACGGGATAGCCGCGTCGGATCCGCTGTTGAACCCCGAACTGGACCGCTTGGCCGCGGCATGGCGGGTGGCCGACGAACACGGCCTCGCACTCGCCGAGTTGCTCGACGCCGTGCGCGAGGACCTGCTCGGACGTAGGCGATTCCGGGAACGAACCGAGGCGTCGCTCGCAGGGGCCCGCGCTACTGCATTGGTGTTGGCTGGACTGCCCGTCCTCGGGGTCGCGCTCGGGCAACTGATGGGGGCCGATCCGCTGCGCATACTGCTGGGCGGCGGGCTGGGCGGAATCCTGCTCTTCATCGGAACCGCTCTCGGCTGCGCAGGTCTGCTGTGGACCGATGCGATCACCGGCAAGGTGACGACATGACGTGGGCGATCACGCTCTGTCTGGCAACGGCATTGGTCGTCGTCCCCGCTACCCGTGGCGGGTTGGCACGTGTGGAGGTTGCGGGGCTTTCGACGGCAGAAGCCGTCGACGACTCCGGACCCGATCCGCTCGCAGTGGCGACGACGTTCGACCTTCTCGCTGCGTGTCTGCGTTCCGGACTCCCGATCTCGACTGCCGCTGCGGCCGCAGCCCACTCCGCTCCGCCCGCATTCGGTGTCGCTCTGCGCAAAGCCGCTGATCTGCTCGAGCTGGGGGCCGACGCGGCGACGGCATGGGACGCGGTGGCGAAGGATCCGGAGACCGAGGCGCTGGCACGAATGGCGCGACGATCCGCCCGGGCCGGGTCGTCCATGGCGCCCGCGATGACGGAACTGGCTGCCACCCAACGAACTCGGGCCGAGGACGCGTCGGCGGCAGCGGCCGAACGGGCCGGTGTGCTGATCAGCGGACCGCTGGGCTTGTGCTTTCTGCCGGCCTTCATCTGCCTGGGCATCGTGCCCGTGGTGATCGGACTTGCGGGCAATGTGCTGGGCGGCGGTCTGATGTGACCGCCGAACAACGAATCGTCCGGTGCGGATACGCCGCGCCGGAATACTGGGAGGGGAAGCGTCATGATGGGGAATGCACTGCAGGAGATCAAGACTCGAATCGCATTGTTCGGTGTGGAGGACGACGGTATGTCGACCGCGGAGTACGCAATCGGCACCATCGCGGCCGCGGCGTTCGGCGCGGTGCTCTACACGGTGGTGACGGGGGACAGTATCGTGACCGCGCTGACGGGGATCATCGATCGAGCGCTCAACACAGCCGTCTGATTCCGGGCGGTGAGGACGGGGCTGTGACGGTGGAGGCGGCGATTGCCGTCGCGTCCATCGTCGCAGTGATCGTGGTGTGTATCGGGGCGATCGTGTCGGTGACGATGCACATCGGGTGTGTCGATGCTGCGAGGGAGGCGGTTCGATTGGCGGCGAGAGGTGATGCGACCCGGGCTGTGTCGGTAGGTGAGCGGGTTGCGCCGGAGGGTGCTCGGATCATGGTGCGCGAAGACGGTGAATTCTTCGTCGCGCGGGTGGAGGTGGAGAGTCCGCTGCCGGGTTTGATGCTGTCGGCGGAGGCCGTTGCTGCTGCGGAACCGGTTGCAGCGGAATGAGGCTCGCATTCCGGAAGGCGCTGAGTGATGACGAGGGCGGGGCGACGGTGTTGGCGGCACTGGCGATGTCGGCGTTGATTGCGGTGGTGGTGATGGTGATGCACGTCGGCTCGGCAGTGGGCGCTCGTCATCAGGCGCAGTCGGCGGCGGATCTCGCTGCATTGGCCGGGGCGGGGGCCCTCGATCGTGGGGTGGCCGATGCGTGTGAGACGGCGAGGGGGTTGGCGATGCGAATGGGAACGGAGTTGCGGGAGTGCACGATCGACGAGTGGGACGTGATCGTCACGGTGGGTCAGCCGGTGTTCCTCGGACGCTTCGGAATGTCCGACGCCACCGCGACGGCGCGGGCGGGGCCGGAGTGACCGGACGCCCGCCGGGGATCCGTAAGGATCCGGTCTGGGTCGCAAACGCGCGCGCATTTGCCAGACGCGCCCGCCTTGGTT
>NZ_NOYR01000009.1:0-33723 GCF_002258885.1 Rhodococcus sp. 06-1474-1B
CTCGCCGCCCCGCTCACCCCCCCTACCGACGGATCAATGCGACTTTGTTGCACTCCAAGCGACTGCAAGCCACATTGATCCGCCATGGGGAGGCGTCCGCAATGGGGAGCCGCACGAGGGGTCAGCGTCGTTTCGACGAGTACATGCGTTCGTCGGCGATGTGCAGTAATTTTTCGGGGCTGACGGGCTTGTCCCAGCTCCATCCGACGCTGACCGATGCGGGTACCGGAACACCGTCGATGAGGTACGGGCCGGCCAGTAGCATCCGCACTCGTGCGGCGAGGCGTTCGACTCCGTCGGCCGATCGGGAGCTACGCAGCAGAGCGACGAATTCGTCGCCTCCGGTGCGGCAGGCGATGTCTCCGGCGCGGAGGTTGGCGCGGATGCGGGCTCCGATGGCGGCGAGCAGTCGGTCGCCTACTGCGTGGCCGTATCGATCGTTGACGGATTTGAAGGAGTCGACGTCGACGAACAGGATTCCGACCGGGTTTTCGTCGGCGGCTTCCTTGAGGGCCTGAAGTTCTGCCATCAACCGTCGGCGATTGGCCAGGCCGGTCAGGTCGTCGATCAACAGTTGGCGCTCGAGTGCCGCCTCGGCTCCCTTCCGGGCGGTGATGTCCTGGATCTGGGCGATGATGATGTCGTCGCCGTCGTTGTCTCGCACCACGGTGGCGTTCCGCTGGACCCAGATGGTGGCTCCGTCCTTGCGGATGTATCGCTTTTCCGATGCCACGCTGGTGAGGGTCCCGCCGGCCAATTCGGCGAGGTGTTCGTCTGCCATCGCGATGTCGTCGGGATGTGTCAGGTCTCGAAAAGTTTTCTGCAGCAGTTCTTCCGAGGTGTATCCGAGGAGATCGCACAGTGCTTTGTTCACTTGCAGCCAGCGGCCGTCGATCGTCAGCAGCGCTTTGCCGATGGGTGCGTACTCCATGGCGATCTGGAAGAGGCGGACGGCACGGTCGCGCTCGCGTTCTGCCTCGGCACGGGCGCTGACGTCGACGACCATTGCCGTGAATCCGACGACGCCGCCGTCGACGATATCGGGGACGTAGGTGGCCTGGGTGACGCGTACGACGCCGTTGACGTCGATGAGTGTGCGGTCGAACTGTTGCTGCTCGCCGGCGAGCGCTCCCGAGATGTAGGGCTTGTTCAGTTCGTACAGTCCCTCACCGAGGAGCTCGCTGATGTGCATACCGACCAGGCGCGCCGGCTCGATGCCGAAGTAGTCGGCATAGACCTTGTTGGCGAAGACGTTGCGCTCCGAGCTGTCCCAGTAGCCGATCATCGATGGCAGCTGGTCGATGGCGCGTGCCAGTTGCCCCACTGGATACGTGCGCTGATCGGCCATTGACCACCCCTGGATATTCGTTGAGCCGACAACCGACAACGCTACAGAAAATAGCCCCTTCGTGGGGCGTTCGTCGGTGCATCTTCAATAAAACATATGAGTGCGCAAGTGCGCACGCATATGTACAGTGAACGCATGCTTCGGCACAATCACACTTTCCGACGCCTGTTCACCGCACAGGTGGTCGCGCTCGTGGGCACCGGGTTGCTGACGGTGGCGCTCGGGCTCCTGGCCTACGACATCGCCGGCAGCGCCGCCGGAGCCGTCCTCGGCACCGCATTGGCGATCAAGATGATCTCGTATATGGTTGTTGCGCCGGTTGTTTCGTCACTGACCAGTAGGTTGCCTCGCAAGCTCGTCCTCGTCATCGCGGACGCCATCCGAGCGCTCACCGCGCTGGCGCTGCCCTTCGTCGATCAGGTGTGGCAGGTCTACGTCCTGATATTCGTGCTGCAGGCGGCGTCGGCCACGTTCACACCCACCTTTCAGGCCGTCATCCCGTCCGTCGTGCCGGACGCACAGCAGTACACCCGCGCGCTCACGCTCTCCCGCCTGGCTTACGACCTCGAGTCCCTGGTGAGCCCGCTGATCGCCGCCGCACTGCTGACGGTCGTCACCTTCCACACCCTGTTCGTCGGCACGGCGGTGGGGTTCGTCGCCTCCGCAGCAATGGTGGTCGGCACAGCCCTTCCCAGATACGTTGCACCACAACACAAGAAACCGCTCGACGGCATAGCGACGTTCGTCCGGCAGCGGGAACTCCAGGGTCTGCTTGCGCTGAACATCGTAGTCGCCGCAGCCACGGCTCTCGTACTCGTCAATACCGTTGTGTACGTGCGTGATCTGTTCGGCGGTTCGAGCACCCAATTGGCCGTCGCCATCGGCTGTTTCGGTGCGGGGTCGATGGCGGCGGCGCTGCTCGTTCCGAGAGCCCTCGAGCGGATCTCCGACCATCGCCTCATGCTCGCCGGTGCCGCCGTCGCTGTCGTCGGCACCGCAGCCGCAGCACTCGTCGCCACCCTCGGCGGCGGGCCGACCGCATGGACCGCTCTGGCGATCACGTGGTCGATCCTGGGTATCGGCACCTCGCTGATCAACACGCCGTCGGCGAGGATCTTGCGACGAGAGTCGGACGAACACAGCCGAACCTCGATCTTCGCCGCTCAGTTCTCCCTGTCCCACGCGGCGTTTCTGCTCACGTATCCGTTGGCCGGTTGGGTCGGGGCGCAGTTCGGACTGCTCGCCGCGGCGACGGTGCTCACGGCCTTGGCTACACTTGCGGCACTGTCCGCAGCACGCCTGTGGAGTCGCTCCCGAACCCCGGTCGCCGCCTCCGCATGAGGAGACGCCGTCCACAAAGGAGACACCTCGATGCCACCGAAGAAGGAACAGCGCATCAGTCTCCATCACGAGGCACAACCCGACTCCGCGCGACTGGCGACGGCAACCGACACGTTCCGGATGCTGTCCGATCCCACTCGGCTGCACATACTCTGGCTACTCGATCGCGGCCCCGCCGACGTCAGCGAGCTCACCGCGGCCACCGGAACGTCCCGCACTGCCGTCAGCCAACATCTGGCCAAGCTCCGGTTCACCGGTCTGGTCGAGACTCGCCGCGACGGGCGCAACGTCATCTACAACCTCGCCGACGGGCACCTCGCTCGGCTGGTGCGTGAGGGCCTCAATTTTGCCGACCACAAGGTCACCGGTGAACCCCCGCACGAGTGACCTCCGAACCCCAACGCGCCCACAGCAGCCCGTGGAACATGAGACCATGCAGCATGAGTGACGGTGGCGCACGACCGAAGGCCGATGGCCGCAAGCGGCGGTGGGAACAGCACAACACCGATCGTCGACGCCACATCATCGAGGCCGCGATGACGGTACTGGCCCGTGACATCGCTCCCGGGGAGCGGCTGACCACTGCACAGATCTCGGCCGAGGCGGGCGTTCATCGCACCGGCCTCTACCGCTATTTCAACGATCGCACCGATCTCGACACCGCGATTCAGCGTGCCATCTGCAAGCAGTTGAGCGCTGCGCTGGTCGCCTCGTTCGCGTTGACCGGCACTCCACGCGATGTGGTGCATCGGGTGGTGAGTACATACGTCCGCTGGGTCGCCGAGCATCCCGCGTGGACGCGGTTCGTGGAGCAGGACGTCAGTGCCGAGTCGCCCAGTCCGCTCGAGGAGACCAATGCCCTGCTCGCCGAGCAGCTGGAGGTCAGCGTCGCGGCGTTCCTCGCGTTGGTGAATGCGGATCTGTCACCGGAGGATTGGTCGCTGGTGCGGCCGTGGGTCGCGGGCCTGGTCTCCGGATGCATGGGCGCGGTGCGCAGCTGGAGCGCGCAAACCGAATCACGCACCGGCCTGGATCATTTCGCGACGTTCCTGGCCGACACCATCTGGCTGCAGGTCAAAGGACTTGGGGCATCCCGCGGAATCGCGATACCCCAAGTCCCTCTCGAATCTGTCACCGGCCCCCAGACAGCTCAGCCGAACGAGGGCTCACTGCGGTAGCGCGACGGTCGTCCGTCGATACCGAGGGCGCGCCACACGCGCTTGGAGACGCGGTTCATCAGTCCCAGTTCACCGGCGAGCATGCGGACGTCACCGAAGGTGTCGCGCAATGCCTTTCGTGACGATTCGCTGTTCCACCACACGGCGTCCACTACCTCGTCGGGGATGTCGAGTTCGCGTCGCATCTGCTTGCTCGGCTTCATGATGACGTCGCACAACAACCGCATGATGACGGGCGTGAGAATCGAGATCGACGCCTTCTCGAAGGGACCGAGACGAGGAGCCTTGTACCGCAGGTACTGATGCGCGAAGCCGATGTGGCGGGCTTCCTCGGCGATGTGGATCTGCATGACGCGCTGGACCAACGGGTGGCCGACAGCGCCTCCACGCAGAACGCCCTTCTGCATGTGGTCGATCGGCTCTTCGCCCGCGAGGACGCCGACGAAGAATCCGAACGGTGCCGAGCGGCTGGCGAACACCGTGAGCATCGGCACGATCTTGCGGAACCATCCGGGCCCACCCGGCACGTCGATGCCGATGCGATTCACCAGCTCCTGGAACATCTGGGTGTGGTGGCACTCTTCGGTGGCCTCGTGCGTCGAGTACCGGAATTCCGGCGAGTCGTTGGGTAGCGTCAGGGCGTACTGCATGAGGCCGCTGATGAGGATCTGCTCGAACTGCAGGCCCACCTTGACCATGCTGGCCTGGCGATACATGCCGATGTGGATCTGCCGATCCAGGGGAAGCGACTTGTACCAATCGGTGTGACCGAGAGGGTCTTCGTCCGGGAGTACCCACCGGGGATCGTTGGGAACGATCGCGTATTCGGGCTCGTCCCAGGGAATGTCGAGGAAAGCGTCGAAGTGCTGATGCACCGATGCCGTCGACAAGGAGTGCAAGGTGTCTCGGTAGTGCGTTCGTGCGTCGTCGACTGCAGTCATGGTGGTCCTTCCGCCTGCGTCCCGAACAATCTTTACGCTACAGAGCGTCACATATAAATCCCGTTAGTGCAACGGACCGTCGCAGATACTTACCGAAATGTTGCCGAAGACGACGAGAGCCGGCCGACGTGTCGTCGACCGGCTCTCGCCACGAACCCTCACCTCACCAGTGCGGCAGCACCATCAACAGGAAGCCGAGACCGATGAGAACGCCGACCGCTCCGGTGCCGATGGCGAGCGCGGTATCGCTGCGTTCGGCGCGCGGCCCGGAGAGATCCGGGCTTCGATCCGCCCACAGCGCGGACACGATGGCGATCAGGCCGGCTGCGATGCCGAGGCCGGCTGCCCAGAACGACACAATCGACAGAGCGCCGAACATCACGGCAATCTCGGTCACCTGCGTCCGGGTGCGAATATGTCGATTCCACCACCGCGGCGGCACGTCATCCATGTCGTGAGCGTCGAAATCAGGGGATGTCACTGTCACTGTTCTCTCCTTCCTCAGGCTCGCTGAGCTGGGGTTTGGTGCACGAAAGTATGCCTCTCCATTTTGGCACCCGATGCCCGAGAGTGCTAATCCCAAATTAGTTGCATACGCGCTATAACGGCGTAGGCTCACAACGAACACGACGAGGAGGCTCCATGCACATCGATCTCGATGGACGTACCGCCCTGGTGTCCGGCTCCACGCAGGGAATTGGCTCGGCGATCGCTACAGCGCTTGCACAGTCGGGTGCCCGCGTGGTGATCAACGGGCGTTCGCAGGCCACCGTGGACAAAGCCGAGCAGCAGATACTCGACACCGTTCCGGGCGCGCGTGTCATCGGCGTCGCCGCCGACCTCGCCACCGCCGAGGGCGTCGAGCAACTCACCGCGCGCGTCCCCGCGGTCGACATCCTCGTCAACAACCTCGGCATCTTCGGATCCAAGCCCGCCCTCGAGATCGACGACGACGAATGGCGTCGCTACTTCGAGGTCAACGTGCTCTCGGCCGTCCGCCTGATCCGCACCTACCTGCCCGGGATGATGGAATTCGGTTGGGGTCGAGTGCAGAACATCTGTAGCGACTCCGCCGTGGTCATTCCCGAGGAGATGATCCACTACGGCATGACCAAGACCGCATTGCTGGCCGTGAGTCGCGGATTCGCCAAAGCTGCGGCCGGGACCGGAGTTACGGTCAATTCCGTCATCGTCGGCCCCACCCATACCGGCGGGGTGGAGGATTTCGTGGCCGAGCTCGTCGGCGACGACCTCCCGTGGGACGAGGCTCAGGCGACGTTCATGAAGAACCATCGCCCGAACTCGTTGATAGGCAGACTGATCGAGCCCGAGGAAGTCGGCAACATGATCGTCTACTTGAGCTCGGATCAGGCGTCGGCCACCACCGGTGGCGCTCTGCGGGTCGACGGCGGTTACGTCGATTCCATCCTGCCCTGATCGAGCACTGTCAGTGTTTGCGGCGCAGCATCTTTCGGCGGTACATGTCGGCGTCGGCAACCTGGGTCAGCGCCTCGAGTACGTCGGGTCCGGGGGAACCGACGGCGATGCCGTACGTGACCGAGACGACATGCCCGGCGACGAGTTCCTGCGCGAGAGCGTCGATCTGCACCGCGTCGAGGCCGGCGACGAGGACGATGAACTCGTCGCCGCCGAGCCGGGCGATCACACTTCCGGCCGGTACTTTCTCGGTCAGTGTGTCGGCGAGTCCGATGAGAATGCGGTCGCCCGCAGCGTGGCCATCCCTGTCGTTGACCGCTTTGAAGTGGTCGACATCGAACACAATCGCGGCGATGTTCTCCGATCGACGAGCCGCTCGGGCAGCAAGATTCGTCGCCGCGTCGACGGCACCGGCGCGGTTGAACACCCCGGTGAGCGGGTCACGGAGAGCGCCGGCGATCAGGGCGGCGCCGAGAGCGCCGAACACCTCGGCGGCAGCGAGAATGCACACGACGTAGAGCGCGCCCCACAGCATCGGTGCCGGGGCGGGCGCGAGCAGCAGCGCCGTGGCCGACAGCAAGGCCAGCGCCACGCACAGGACCCGTGCTACGACGACGGGGTACGTCGCGCGCAGGTAGAGCGCCAGAAACATCGCGGGAATCAACGCCCACACCTGGGCAGCGAGATTCTGATGGGTCAGCATCGTCAGCGCTGGAGCCAATGCCGCACAGGCAATGGCGATCCCCTGCCGCACCGGGCCTGGTCGACGAGACAGGATCGCGACGAATCCCACCGCAGCGACCACTGCGGCCCACATCTCACCCACGGCCCCGGCACCGTTCGTGTCGGCCCAGGATGCGATGAACGCGGCCGAATAGAGCACCAGCTGTACAGCGAGCAGGGACGACAGAACGCGGCGACGCGAGTCGATCACCACCGACCCCGCGCTCGCCGGCTGCCTGTTTCGCCGTGGGGACACAGCTCATCATCGCCGCCTACCCGCTGGCGTTACCGGACTGCCCCGTACTTTTCCTGCACCAGCAACACGATTAGCCGAAAAAGCGGGCACGCTGTGGCGGCATTCACCGCCGCCGATGAGCTCGTCCGTTGCGAAAATCATCGCAGGCAACGGAACGGCGGGGTTGTGGTCGAGACAGGTGCCGTGCGCCCTGGCAGGGTATTGGCCATGCCCTCGTTCCCTCACGTTCCGCATCCGAGTTCGGTGCACGGTACGGCGGGTCTACGGACGCGGCTGTTGATGTACTTTCTGCTGGCCACAACCGGTCTCTATGCAGTAGGGGTGATCTTGACGTTGCTGCCTCACGGCGACCGGGTGACGTCCGATGTCACCGGTGGTGTCGTAGCTGTCGGCCTGGGAGCGGCCGGCGTGGTGGTGCTGTGGGTTCGACCCGGTACCGCGGTGGCGCTTCGGCTTGCCCTGGCCGCGGCGATGGTGGCGACACCCGCGGTGATGGCGTTCCATCGGCTCGCGGCGGCACAGAGCCAGTGTCTGATCGCGGCGATGTTTCTGGCGATGTACATCCGTGCGTTCCATCGGGACGGACCCGGCAGAGTGCTGGTCGGCGTGCTCGTGGTGAGTGTGCTGTCGGCGGTGTGGGCTTCTCCTGCTCCGATGTATCCGATTTCGTACCTGATCTTCGGCGTCGCGGTGATTGCCGCAGGCGAGGCGTTCGGTGTGGTGACCAAGGCTCTCATCGTGGCGTCGTGCACCGATCCTCTGACCGGAGTGTTCAACCGGGCGGGATGGGAGATGGCCGCGGCGGAGGTGGCAGGCAACAGGACTGCGGAGCTCCCGGTCGCGGTGGTGATCGTCGACGTGGACAATTTCAAGGCCGTCAACGATTCGGGCGGACATCGTGCGGGTGACGAATTGCTGATCGATCTGGCGCAGTCCTGGACCCGCGCAGCTCCCTCCGACGCCGTGATCGCACGTCTGGGCGGTGACGAGTTCGCGGCGCTCCTGACAGGGCACAGCCGTGACGTGGTCGACGAGTTCGCCCGGATCACCGCCGAGTCGTTGCCCTACGCCAGCGTCGGAACAGCTCAGTCCACGGATCGGCAGGAGTCTGTCTCGGACATCCTCGCCCGCGCGGACGAAAATCTGTACGGCGTCAAACATGTTCGCCGAGAACGCCCTTGAGGATCAAGTCGACGGTGCCCTGGAGAAACCACCACGCCGCCAAAGCAAATCCCTACCCGCATCGCTGCTGCGTCAGTTCCCGGCTACCTCGGTAGCCCGAGCGAGTCCGTCGACGAGGGTCGGCAGGAAGTACGGAATCGACAGTGCCGTCGGGCCTACTGCGGCCCCGGCTTCCTGACCGACGAATCCTGCCACTGCTCCCCCGGCGACGGCCGGGATCTGCCGCGTCACCGGTGATCCCGTGAATTCGGCCAGTGCAGCGTCGGTATCGACCTGAGTGAACACCACGTCGGCGTCGATCTTCGAGATGTTCTCCGCCGAGACGGTGGTCGAGAACGTCGAGTCACCGCTCGCCAGGGCCGTCACCGACGGGTCCGAGGTGAAGCCGAGATTCTCGAGCAACTCCACCCGCGGGTCGGACGGCAGCAGCAGGTAGTAGACATCTGCGGCCTCGGACACGTAAGCGATTGTGCGGCCCTCGAACTCGGGGTGTTGCGAGCCTGCGTCGGTGACCTGCTTGTCCAGATCGGCCACCAGGTCACGAGCCCGATCCGGCACGCCCAGCACGTCGCCCGTGGTGGTGATGACGTCGCGCCACGGCGTCGACCACAGCTCTTCCGGCGGTGCGATGACGGGGATTCCGGCATCGGTCACCGCGTCGTACTCGGCCTGGGTCAGACCCGAATGCGGGGCGAGCAGAACGTCGGGGTCGGCGGCGAGCACCTTCTCGACCGTCAATGCGTTGGTCACGTTGTCCAGCAACGTCGGAGCGGGGCCACCGCTCGCGTCGATGGCGTCGGAGATCCACGGATAGATCAGGTCCTCTCCGCCGCCGTATTCGGCCGACGGCATGGCCACCGGCACCACACCCAGTGCGAGCACGGCGTCGGTGGTGCCGAAGCCCCACGTGGCAATCCGCTCGGGCACGGCGTCGAGTGTGGTCTCGCCGTACATGTGCTGCACGGTCAACGGAAACGAGTCGGTGGACGACGCGGCGGGGGCGGAAGCGTCGTAGGCATCGGACGAGCTGCAGCTCACCAGAGCGAGCGAGGTGAGTACAGCGGCAACGAGGCTGGTCAGTACACGATGAGTCATGAAAAGTCCTGTATGTCGGGGTAGTGACTAGAGGTTAGCCTTAGCTTGCCTAAACCGCGAAATCGGCCTCGCAGGAACCTCCCAGCCGGAGCCCAGGGTTCTCCCCGGATCTCCGCAGAGTATGGGCACTACCGAAACATCCAGTGCCACATCGAAGGAGACAGAGCGCGATGCCTCGCATTCCCGAACCCACGAACACCCCCGACGGACCCGCGTACGAAGGTCGACTGCTCGACCGTCCCGACGAGGAGGTGGTCGATCAGGGTGCCGCGTTCGACATCACCACCCTGTTGACCCGCCGACGCGTTCTGAGCATCGTCGGTGCCGGTGCCGGAGCACTCGCCCTCGCGGCGTGCTCGAGCACGTCGAACGCCGGAAGTACCACCACCACAGCTGCATCGACGACGGCGACCACCGCCTCGGCCACGAGCGAGATTCCGCAGGAGACCAACGGCCCGTATCCCGCCGACGGCACCAACGGCGTCAACGTTCTCGAAGAATCGGGAATCGTTCGCCGCGACGTGACGTCGAGCCTCGACGGCGGCACCACGGTCAGCGGTGTCCCACTGTCGTTCACGTTCACTCTCACCGACATGGCGAACGACAACCGCCCCTTCGAGGGGGCAGCGGTGTACCTATGGCAGTGCGACGCGAACGGCAAGTACTCGATGTACTCCGAGGGTGCCGAGGACGAGACGTACCTGCGCGGTGTGCAGACGGCCGATGCGAGCGGGAGCGCCACCTTCGACACCATCGTGCCCGGCTGCTACTCCGGCCGCTGGACGCACATGCACTTCGAGGTCTACCCCGACGCAGCGTCGGCAACCAACGCCGAGAACGCAATTGCCACGTCGCAGGTCGCCTTTCCGCAGGAGATCCTGAACGACATCTACCAGCTCGACACCTATCCGGGCTCCGCGAGCAACCTCGCCCAGCTCGGCAGTCTCGACAACGACAACGTGTTCGGCGACGGCTACGACCTGGAGATGGGCACCTTCACCGGCGACCCCACGAGCGGCTATGTCGGCTCGCTGGCAGTCGCGATCGACACCACCACCGAACCCGCCATGAGCGCAGCGCCTTCCGGCGGCGGTGCGGGCGGCGGGGGCGGACAACCGCCGATGGGCGGCACACCCCCGGCCGGCGGACCTGCCGGCACCGCTCCCACCAACTGACCCTCCCCGACACCACCCACCGAAGGAAACATCATGCTGCACAACCTCACTGGATGGCACGCCCTCGTCGTTCTCGCCATCGTTCTGCTCGTGTTCGGTTCGACCAAACTCCCCTCGCTCGCCAAGGGTGTCGGTCAGTCGATGCGCATCCTCAAAGACGAAGTGCATGAAGACAAAGCGAAGACATCGGCGACGCCCGACGACGTCTCGGTCCCGGTTCCGTACCGACACGCCTCATGACCGCAGCCACCGCCGTGCGGGGTGCGATGCCCCTTGCCGGGCACATGCGCGAGGCACGTCGCCGTGCGATCCGTGCGGCGGTGTCGCTGCTCGTCGGCGTCATGATCGGCTTCGCGACCTCCGATCGGATTCTCGACATCCTCCGCGGCCCCGTCGAGGAACTGGCGCTGTCCCGCCAGGCCAGCCTCAACTTCGAGACCGTCACGGGCGCATTCGATCTCCAGCTGCGGATCGCACTGTTCACCGGCGTCATCGTGTCGAGTCCGGTGTGGTTGCGGGAGATCTTCGCTTATCTCACTCCAGGATTGACCCGTCGCGAGAAAAAGTACGTTCTCGGATTCTCCGCGGCTGCTACCCCACTGTTCGTCGCCGGCTGCGCATTCGGGTTCACCATTTTCCCTCGTATGGTGAGCGTGCTCGCGGGCTTCTCCTCCGACGAGGACAGCACCATCCTCAACGCGTCGTACTACGTGGATTTCGTCATGAAGATCGTGTTGGCAACCGGTATCGCCTTCGTCCTGCCGGCAGTGTTGGTGATGCTGAACTGCCTCGGCATCGTCTCCGCAGACAGGCTGCGCAGCAGTTGGCGTGTCAGCGTGGTGGCGATCGCCCTGTTCAGCGCACTGGTCACCCCCGCGGCAGACGTGCTCTCCATGTTCCTCGTCGCGCTGCCGATGGTCACGCTGTTCGGCGCGGCTCTCGCGATCACCGAGATACACGACAGACGATCGTCCAGACGTGCTACTGCACAGGAGAATTCATCATGTTCGGCCTGACATTCGAGAAATTGTTCCTCGTCGCGATCATTGCGGGGTTCGTCCTCGGCCCGCAACGACTGCCCGGCTATGCCCACCGACTCGGACGGGCGGTGCGCACGCTGCGGCACTTCGTCGACAGCACCCGCAGCACAGCGGAGGCCGAGATGGGCGTTCCGCTACGCCGCAGCGAGTGGGAGTCGTTGGACCTCAGGCAGTACGACCCACGCCGCATCGTCGCCGACGCACTGCGAGAGAACGACGCACTGCGAGAGAACGACACTCTGCGAGAGAACGACACTGCGACGCCGACCGATCCAGAACTGGTCGCAGAGGCCGCCCGAGTGCGACCCGGTCAGAAGTATCTGATCACGGGACCGTCATCGCATCCGCGTCGCGTGCTCATCGAGTCACTGCCCGAGAACGATCCACGCCGGATCGCTGCCGAGGCATCGACGCGCGAGAATGCATGCTGAGGCGGTAAATTGTCGGCTCAGCAGCCAGGACTACAGGAGTGTGAACGCCGATGTCCGATCACCGTGCAGACGAGTTCGAGATCCCCACGATAGACATCGGCCCCTTCGCCTCGGGCAGTACGGCCGATGCGGCAGCCCGAGCTCGTGTGGTGGCCGAGATCGACGATGCCTGCACCCGTTCCGGATTCATGCAGATCATCGGGCACGGCATCGGAGACGATGTGCTCGACGGTCTGGCGCGGTCCATCGACTCGTTCTTCGCGCTGCCGCTTGCGACCAAGAACGCGTACCGGATACCCGACGCGAATCGCGGATACAGCCCGCCCAAGAGCGAATCATTGAGTCTCAGTGTGGGAGTCGAGTCGGCGTCGCGGATGAACGACTTTTTCGAGGCGTTCAACGTCGGGGTCGAAGCGCGATCCTTCGACGCCCTCGATCTGGACGAGTCGGATTACGGAATCAACGTGTGGCCCGACGAGCTGCCTGATTTCCAACGCGACGTCGAACGGTATTTCGCCGAGGCGTCTCGGGTTGCCCGCACTCTCACCGGAATCTTCGCTGCGGCACTCGAGCTACCGGTCGACTTCTTCGACACGCTCACCGACCACTCGATCGACGTGCTGCGGATGAACAACTACGCCCTGCCCGAGGGCATGGTCACCCTCGACGGTGACCTCACCGGGATGGGCGAGCATACCGATTTCGGGATCGTGACGGTGTTGTGGGCCGACCAGGTGGCCGGTCTTCAGGTGCTGGGTACAGACCGCGTGTGGCACGACGTCGCTCCTCGCGACGGCGCTCTGTTGGTGAACCTGGGAGATCTCACTGCGCGATTGACCAACGACCGGTGGCTGTCCACTCTGCATCGCGTCAAGCCACCCGTCGTCGACGGCACCATCGTGCGTCGGCGGTCGGCGGCGTTCTTCCACGACGGCAATGTCGACGCGGTGATCTCCACCTTGCCGTCGCACCTGGACGCGGATTCCGGCCTGGCCTACGAGCCGGTGTCGGTACGCGATCACATCGCCGCCAAGCTCGCCGGATCGCGGCAGGGCAAGGCGAATGTCGGCGCGGTCCGCGAGGCTGCACGCGTACGCGCGGCGGAAGGCCGATGACAGACGGACGCGTCGGTCAGTCTTCCGACCTTTTGAGCACGGCGATGCACGTCAGAAAGACGATCTTGATATCGAGCCGGAGGGACCAGTTCTCGATGTAGTAGTTGTCCCATTCCGCACGATCCGCGATGGGGGTCTGACCGCGTAATCCGTTCACCTGAGCCCATCCGGTGAGTCCTGCTTTGACGCGATGCCGCTCGCCGTAGCGTCTGATCTGCGCTGCGAACAGATCGACGTACTCCGGCCGCTCGGGACGGGGGCCGACCAGGCTCATGTCGCCGCGCAGCACGTTGATGAGCTGCGGCAGCTCGTCGAGCGAGGTCTGCCGCATGATCTTGCCGATCCGGGTGCGTCGATCCACGCCTTCCACACCGCCGGGTGCCGCTCCCTCGGTCCGGACGAAGTCCGCATCGGAGTCACGTGGTGGCCGCATGGATCGGAACTTCAAGCAGTCGAACGGAACTCCGTCTCGGCCGATTCGTTCTTGCGCGAAAAAGATGGGCCCGGGGGAACTCGCCCGTACCAGCACGGTGAGCACAAGGAACACCGGCGACAGCAGCAGCAGAGCCAGTCCCGCAGTGACGCGGTCCAGCGCGCCCTTGAGGACGAACTGCCACCCCCTCGGGTCGACATGCCGCAACACCACCAGGGGCAGCCCGCCCAGATGCTCTATGCGCGCGTGCATTCCGACGGTGTCGAACATGCGGGGTACGAGCCAGACGCGGGCACCGGCATGCTGTGCCGCACGGATCGCGTCGACTATTTGTTCGTGCGGAGCCGACGCGAACGCGATCACCACCTCTTCCACCCGATGCGCTCGGAGTATTCGAGTCAGGTCGGTGAGCGGTCCCAGATACGAAAGCCCCTGTTGCACAGAGGGGTCGACGTCGGGCGAGGAGTCGACTGTCCCGACGAGATCCATCCCATATTCGGAGGACTGCTTCATTCTGCGCGCCAGTTGCTCTGTGACGGGACCACTACCGACGATGACAGTCGGTGCACTCGCATGGTGCTTCGCGCGAAGCCAGCGCTGCCCCCACGCCCGTGCCAGGCACGCGATCGCGAGCGCAACAGCTGCGCACAGCCACACACGGACCATGACCGCACCTGGGCGATAGGGAGTCTCGATGGCCAGAATCAGGGCGAGCGTGATCAGGGTCGCGAAAGCGACGGCGGATTGCACCGGGCCGATTTCATCGATGAAGTTTCGTCGAAGCCCACGTCGGTAGAGCTTTCTCGACGCGAGCAGCACAATGACCGTGGGCACGAACAACCATGGGTACCAACCCAACGCAGCGACGCTGCCGGAGCTCCAGTGGACACCTTCGGCTACGCCGATGGCCGCGGCGAGCACGTCGAAGAGAACGGTGAGGATCGTACGAACAGGGTTGCTCCGTATTCGATCCGATACGTTCCTCCCGAAGCGGGCTTTCACTGACTGCGGTGTCGATATCGTCATCGTCGATCCGCGCGAGTTCGACTCGATATCCGGTCCTTCCAAATTTCATGTCCTCAGAGCGGTGACGCCGTTCGGCAGTCGACATTTCGTACACCGAAGACATATCACCCTTCACGCTCTTCCGGCGTGCAACGCAAGCATCGTCACTGTCGAAACAGCGCTGCTGTCAACGAATTCGCTGTTGAATGAGCCAGGCGATGTCTTCGAGGGTCTTCACGTGGCCGGACGTCCATTTACGTGGCCGGTAGTCCCACACATCCAGCATTCCGACGGTGAACCCAGCGTCGGACTTGATCGGCGCTGCCATATAGGCGATCAGATCCGCAGTCGCGTGATCCCTCAATAGCGCGTGCTCTCGAATGTCCTGCGCCACCAGCGTTTCGCCGGTTTCCACCACGACACGGCATGCCGACCGTTCCACCGCTACGGTCTGTGGCTGCGCTGCCGTTCCCGATGTTCCGACGCTGGCTTTGATGAATTGCGTGTGATCGTCGACGAACGAGATCGACGCACCCTGTGCTCCCATGGCTCGCAGTGTCATTCGGGCCAATTTGTCGAACTGCTCGTCACGAGAACTGCCGATCATGCCCGTAGCTCGTACGGCGGCGAGACGGTCGACGTCGCCGATCTGCAGGTACGTCTGCGGAAGTGACGTCGAATCGGGATCGGACAACTCGATGTTCTCGTATTCGAAACTGCGGGCGTCCGCGAGCACGGCGGCCACTTCCGGTGAGGACTCTCGTTCGAGTTCGGTGACGAGCCGAGTGATGATTGCCCGACGTGCGTAGGTGTTGAGGGACTCGCCGGCCTTGTCGGCATGGTGCGTCAACAGCCTGTTGATTCGATCTCCGAATCCGGTTTTTCCCAAGTCCACCTATCGGACGGTAGTTCACTCCGCTCTGTTACGCGCAGCGATCGGCCGGCCACCCCGGCTCACACTGGGCGGAAGCCGGCTCCCGGCTCTCCCGATTGATTCAGCAGCCGAACGGATTCCGCTGCCGACGCGTACGCGGTGGGACTGAGCAGCGGCACCCCGGAGGCGTGGCTCGTGATGCCGACGAGGGTGGTGCCGACGACCAGAGGTCCACCGGAGTCGGACCAGACAGTGAGCGCGTCGGACATCAGGTCGCTGCCGCGCGCGTCGACGATGCTTCCGCAGGTCACTCCGCTGCCGAGCCCGGTCTTGCAGACAGGCTGCCCCACCGATGCGGTACCGATGTCGGTGACGGTGATTCCGCCGAGGCTATTGACGGGTGTCACCTTGGTGGGGTCCAGAACGATGACGCCGTAATCCGGCCCCCAATGTCCGACGGCGGTAGTGCCGACCGGGGCCGCGGGCGATCCGACGAGCGTGACGGGGAGTCCCGATCGAAGGATGCAGTGGCCGGCGGTGAGGGCGACGAGTCGGCCCGCGTCGTCGTAGCCGACGGCCGCGATGGAACAGACGGTGAGGTCGTCGAGGCCACCGGTGGTGACGAAACCACTACCGGGGCCGACGACCGGAAGTGGCGCTGCGGTTGCGGTGCCGGTGGACGTCGCAGTGAACGCGAGAGCCAGGGCGGTGAACAGTCCACTGACAACACCGAGTCGAGCAATCTTCATGGTGGGCATTCCTCGTCGACGAACGTTTGGGGCGGGGCACCTCTTCGCGGCTCGATCGTGGCACAGATGACACGTGCACGCGCGCTGCGAAAGCCTTGCACACGACCAACCCATCTCTGCGGGCCACACGAGGAGGAGCATTTCTCGCGTTATGCACCAACCGTCAACCGGAATGTCATGGCCATTCCACTAGCTGGGGCGGCCCGATGACCACCCGGATCAGCGCATTGATCCTCGAACTTACTGGTGCCACTGCGGGCGCATAACGTTTGTCTAGTTCCTCTTTCGGGTCAGCGAGCGTAAACCCTCAGCCCACTGTCTGGCCGTATGGAGTCGTCGCGACCTCGGTCGCCATGAATCCAACAACGGAGCCGATGACCGCCGGAATGGCGCAGCTGCGGTTCGGGTGAACGTCGCCGCGAGCGCTACGACTTCGGCCGAAACTCACACCTATCCAACCAGCGCTCGGCTACGAATGCGGCTCATGTGGTGGGCTGTCGGCATCGTCGCCGTGTGGTTACTGATCGGCGCAGTTGTCGCCGTGTGGGTCGGCCGTGGGATTCGCCGAGCCGACGTCGAGGAGTCCGCTGCTGAGTTACCGCGCCGAACGACTCACGAACCGCCACCGAAAAAGGACGCCGCGTAATCGTGTGGTGCCGGCCCCGTGCCGTGAGCCGGCTTCAGGAACGCGTCACGAGCGAACTGTGCGAGCACGAATCAACACCGCTACTCCCATCCCTACGAGGGCCAGGATCAGCGGTGCCGCTATCGCCATGTTCGCGCCGATGGTAGTGAACAGGACCAGCGACGCGAGAGCCGCGAGGAAATACACAGCCGCAAAACGCGGTGCCCAGAAAACTGTCTGCATGGATCCTCCGACATCAGAAGCAGATTCATTCGGACGGGACGACGAAAACGAGATGCACACGACCATTGTCGTTAGCTAGAGTACATAGTTGAAAAGTGCAGTCAAGAGTTGCTGCGCAAATTTTCGATTCGCTTCGACCACCCGCTGGGGTACTTTTGGTCTGTGAGAGTGGTGTCGGTCAACGCTTGGGGTGGAGCGATGTACGACGAGCTCTTACCCTGGCTGCGCGCCGTCGATGCAGACATCGTCTGCTTGCAAGAAGTTACGCGCACTCCACAGAGGTCGGGATGGGCTACCTTCGCCGACGGTGAGAGGACGCTCCCGCAACGGTTGAACCTCTTCGATGACGTGTCCTCCGCACTGCCCGGATACACCCCATATTTCGTTGCGAACGACGCAGGTCCGGTGACCGACGACGAAGGCGTTCGGCTGCGACAGGACTTCGGCATCGCAACATGGGTTCGAGACGACATTCCCGTTATCGGGCTCGACGCCCGATTCGTGCACTCGCAGTTCGTCGACTACACGGACTGGGATGTCGAGGACCGACCTCGCTCAGCACTCACGGTGACAGTCCGAGACCGTCTCGGTGGGAAGACAGTCTCCGTAATCCAGCTGCACGGCCTTCGAGATCCGGCGGGTAAACAGGACACCCCCGCCCGCGCCGAGCAGGCCCGCAGACTAGCGGTGATCGTTGAAGAAGCCTGTGGCACAAGTGATGTCGCAGTTCTCTGCGGCGATCTTAATCTCCTTCCGTCGAGCACGACGTTCCACGTGCTGAGGGAACACGGGATGGTCGACCTCGTCGGCAACGCCGATACCCGGTCATCGAGCTACACCAAACCGATACGTCATGCCAGCTATGTTCTGGTCTCGTCCACCGCGGCTGTGCGTAATTTCGAGATCGTGGCCGAGCCCGAGGTTTCCGATCACCGCGCACTGATGCTGGAAATCTGACCTGGGAGTAGGAACGCGGTCTCAACATCACTCGGCAGGCGTGTCCCCGGCTTCGAGGGTGAACTGCACAACGTTGATGCGTGAGTTCTTGAATCGCTCCGACGACCCGGTGAGGTACTGCACGTATTTGTCGTAGGTCGCTTCCGACGACAGTGCGATGGCCTCGTCCTTGGATGCGATCAGCTTCTCGGCCCACGTGTCGAGTGTGCGTGCATAGTGCGGTCCCAGCGCATGCTCGCGGAGCAACTCGAATCCCGCTTCGGCCGCTTTCGCCTTCACCACCTTGACCAACGTCAGCTGCCCACCGGGGAAGATGTCGCGCAGGATGAAGCGGGAGAAGTGCGCATCCTCGCGCGTCAGTCCGCCCGCACCGGAGGCCGGGTCGGGCGGCGTGATGACGATGGTGTGCAACAGCATTCGGCCGCCGGGCTGCAATACCGAACGGCACTTGGCGAAGAACGCCGAATACCGCTGACGCCGGAAGTGCTCGAACGCACCGATGGACACGATCCGGTCGACGGGCTCGTCGAATTCCTCCCAGCCCTGCAACCGGATGTCGACGTTGCGTTCGGTCGGTAGGTCGGCGACGAGCGCGCGACCGCGGTCGTACTGGTTTCGACTCAACGTCAGACCGATGACATTGACGTCGTACTTCTCCACTGCTCGTTTGACGAGAGCTCCCCAGCCGCAACCGATATCGAGCAGTGTCATGCCCGGCTTAAGATCGAGCTTGCCCAGTGCCAGGTCGATCTTGGCCGTCTGCGCTTCCTCCAACGTCATGTCGTCGCGCTCGAAATAGGCGCAGCTGTACGTCATGCTCGGATCGAGGAACAGCGCGAAGAACTCGTCCGACAGGTCGTAATGCGCCCGCACATCATCGACGAACGGCTCCAGTTGTTGGTTCATCACGCCACACCCTTCCCCACAGCATCGGCGCCGATCACTCGGCCTAGTGCACGGGCACCCTGCACGCCCAGCATGTCTTCGTGTTCCACATCGACCTCTGTCACCGAGATCCGGCCGTCGACCAGAGCCGTCCAGTGCTTCGCGCCGTCCGAGCCCCGGGCGGCGAAGTAGTGGACATCGCCCGCGTACACCGCCGGCCGGTACGACGCGACCCAGCTGGCAGCGGAGACGACCGGTCTATACATGGCACGTAAATCGTCCTCGGTGAGGAATGTCAGTTCGGTTTGCGTACTCCGCAATTCGGCAACGATGTCCTCGAAGGACGTCGCCTCGACCCCGAGCTGACGAGCCAGATCGTCGACGCCGAATTTCTCGGCGTCGTCGGGTGCGGAAAGTTGCGCATCGACGAGGGCCAACAGCGCGACGTCCTCGCCTTCCGACTGCAACTGCACGGCCACCGCGTGCGCGATCACGCCGCCGAGCGACCACCCCAGCAGGTGGTACGGCCCGTGAGGCTGAACATCTCGAATCATTCGCACGTAAGCGAAAGCGAACTCCTCGATCGACGACGGCGCAGCGTCACGGTTCGAGATGCCCGGATCCTGCAGCCCGTACACCGGGCGGTCCGTCTCCCCGAGCAAAGAGAGGTAGCTCCAGGCGATTCCGATGGCCGGGTGCACACAGAACAGGGGTGCGCCCACGCCGTCGGTCCGCAGCGGCAGCAGCACGTCGAACGCGCCACTCGATTCGGCATCCCCATCGTCCATGTCGAGGCGCGCGGCCAGTGCCGTGATCGTCGGGTGCTTGAGCAATGCACTGATCGGAATTCGACGGCTCAGTTTGTCGCCGAGGGCGTCCATCACCTGCACCGCCGACAGGGAGTGCCCGCCGAGGTCGAAGAAGTTGTCGTCGATGCCGATGTCGTCGGCGGCGAGGTGCAGCACGTCGGAGAACACGGTGTGTACGAGTACTTCGGTGGACGAGACCGGCGCGCGTCGTTCGGTCGACATCACTGTGGGTTCGGGCAGCCTGCTCGTATCGACCTTGCCCGACAACGTCATCGGCAGTGCATCCACGACGGTCACCGTGCTGGGCACCATATACGCGGGCACTGTTCTCGCCAGGAAGTCGCGAGTCTCTCGCGGTTCGACCGCACCCACCACATAGGCAGCCAACGAGTTCGCATGCCCGATCACGCTGGCTTGACGGACAGTCGGGTGACGCAGCAATGCCGCCTCCACCTCGGCGAGTTCGACGCGATGGCCGCGGATCTTCACCTGCGAATCGACTCGGCCCAGGTATTCGAGTTCGCGTCCGGTCTCGCGCGCCACCCACCGCACCAGATCGCCGGTGCGATAGAGCCTGCCGTCACCGAAGGGATTGGCGACGAAGCTGCTCGACGTCAACGCAGCGTCGCCCACGTACCCTTCGGCCAGACCGGCCCCGCCCAGGTACAGCTCCCCCACGACGTCGGTGCCCACCGGTCGCAGACGGGCATCGAGAACCACCGTGTCGAATCCGAGGGTCGGCTCGCCGATGGTCACCGCAGCCGCTGCCCAGTCCCGCTGATGCGTGGTGCAGGTGCTCATGACGGTCCCCTCGGTGGGCCCGTACGCGTTGAACACCGAACGATCCTGCGACCACCGCTGCAGCAGTGCAGAATTGGCGGCCTCGCCGGCCATGACGACCACCCGGAGGGAGGGCAGAGTCGCCGAGTCGGTCACCTGCAGCACGGTCGGCGTGAGGCAGGCGTGGGTCACCTGGTGCCGCTCGATGAGCGCTTCGAGCTCACGCCCTCCATGCACCTCGGGCGGCACGATCACCAGGCTCGCACCGGCACCGACGGCCATGAGCGTCTCGAAGATCGACGCGTCGAAACTCGGTGACGCGAACTGCAACACGCGGGATGTCGGCTCGACGTCGAACAGGTCTCGTTGGCTCTGAACGAGATTCGCGATGCCGCGGTGCGTCACCCGGACGCCCTTGGGTGCCCCGGTGGATCCCGAGGTGTAGACGACGTACGCCGTGCTGTCGACGGGGGCTGCGCGCACCTGGACCAGGTCGAGCTCGTCACCGTCGACCGTCCGCCAATCCTCTCCGGCCGAGCGGAAGTCCACGGACGCAATTCCCGTGACGGGCGCGGCGCGATCGAGAATCTCCTGCACTCGCGCGGCAGGTTGAGACGGGTCGATCGGCAGGAAGCCGGCACCGGTCTTGGCCACGGCCCAGATCGCGGTGAGGTACTCGACAGACCGTGGCAGGGCGATCGCCACCAGAGATCCCGGCTCTGCTCCGGCCCGGACGAACTTGTCGGCCAGGGCATTCGATTGCCTGTCCAGCTCACGGTAGGTCAGCGAACGCGAGTCGTCGATCACCGCGATGTTGTCGGGCCAGCTACTCGCCGCCCGCACGAATACTTGCGCCAGTGTGGACAGATCGGCCGTACCGTCTCGACGGGACACGACCGCCGATCCACCCTGACCGAATTCTGCGCTGCCGAGCCGAAGGTCCGGTGCCGCAGCGACCGTGTTCAACACAGTCGTCAAACGTTCCGCGAGTCCGGTGACGACCGCCCGCGAGAACCGGTCCGCGGAGTACGCCAGGGTGCCCAGCAGCCCGGCATCGGATTCTTCGACAACGAATTCCAGATCGAATTGTGTCGCCGTGATATCCACTCGACGCGGACTGACGACACTCTGACCCAATTCGATTGTGGGCGTGCCGACGTCACCGAACGCGAGGAACACCTGGAACAGTGGGTGCGTGTCGACGGCGCGGGTGGGTTGCACTGCGTCCACCACCCATTCGAACGGGACGTCCGAGTTCGCGAAGGCGTCGAGGTCTCGGTTGCGCACGTCGGTGACGAAGTCCTCGAACGTCGTCGCCGGATCGACGTCGGTCCGCAGGACGACGGTGCCGACGAACATGCCGACGAGGTGGTCGAGCGCCGGGTCTGCTCGACCCGATACTGGGGTTCCGATGGCGATGTCCCGCGTGCCGCTGGACTCGGCGAGTACCGCGGCCAGCGCCGCGTGGACGACGACGAATACCGTCGCGCCCAGTCGATGAGCGAGGGACCGAAGCCTCGCGAGAGTGTCTGCGTCGACGGCGAACTGCACTGCAGTCGCGTCGTGTTCCGAATCCGGAGTGCCGGTGGGCAAATCCAGAAATTCCGGCAACCCGGCCAGCGTGCGACGCCAGAAGTCGAGTTGGTCGGACGCGACCGCGTCCAGGACGTCGCGTTGCCACACTCGGTAGTCCGGATAGTCGACGGCGAGTGGAGTGAACTGCGGTGTAGCTCCGGCCGTTCGAGCCAGCAGAGCCGTCTCGATGTCGCGGCTCAGTGGGCGCAGCGATAGGCCGTCGACCGCGATGTGGTGGGCGACGACGGTCAGCACGCGCTCACCGCGACGTTGCGCGAGCATCAGTCGCAGCGGTGCCTCGACGGTCAGGTCGAAGCCCTGCTGCGCCACCCCGCCGATACCCGCATGGGCGTCGTCCAGTGTCGAGAGCACGATCTGCGGATCGAGGACAACGGTAACGGGCCCGTCGCCCGTCGATGGGTACACCGTGCGGAGCGGCGTATGCCGTTCCAGCACATCGGCAATCGCCGCGCGCAGTACCTCGAGGTCGAGATCGGTGGGCAGCGTCACCTCGAAGGCGATGTTGTACGCCGCCGATGTCGGGTCGTATCGATTCTGCAGCCAGATTCGCCGCTCGGCCGGCGCGAGGCCGGAGTAGGAGCGCGCATCCGCGTGGTGCACCAGCGCAGGGAGCGCGGTGTAGTTGTCGGACAACGACTCGATCGCCGACGCGAGCTGCGTCGCGGTGGGGGCCTCGAATACCGTCCGCACCGGCACCCGAACGCCGAGCACCGCACTGATACGCGTGGCGACGCGGGTGGCCGCGAGGGAGTCTCCCCCGAGGACGAAGAAATTGCTGTCGACGGCCGGCACGTCGATTCCCAACGTGTCGGCGAAGATTCCGAGAATGACGTCCTGCGTCAATGTGCGACCGGCCCCCGACTCGGAGTCCGACGCTATCGCCGGAACCAAGGCCGCCTTGTCCACTTTTCCGTTGCCGGTCAACGGAATACGATCGATCGAGGTGATGACGGCCGGCTGCATCGCCAACGGCAGCCGGTCCAGGAGCCACTGGGCCGCATCGAACTCGCTGGTTCCCACCACCCAGGCGTGAATTCTGTCGTCGACCACCAGTGCTGTTGCTGCACTGATGTCGGGATGTGCCGTCAGTGCGCTCTCGATGTCGCCCAGTTCGATGCGCACACCGTTGATCTGCACCTGGTCGTCGCGTCGACCGCGGTAGTCGAGCAGTCCCGATAGCTCACGTCGGACAAGATCACCTGTCCGGTACATCCGGGCACCGCCGTCGGTTGCGACGAAGCGCGCGGCGGTAGACGCCGGGTCGGAGCGGTAGCCGCGAGCCACGCCGGACCCCGCGAGATACAGCTCTCCGACGCCGCCGAGTGGCACCGGCTGCAACCGGTCGTCGAGCACGAATGCCCCGACGTGGTCCAACGGTCGGCCGATCGTGACGGGCTCTCCGGCGCTCAGTGATTCGGCCAGGGTGGCCACTACCGTGGCTTCGCTGGGTCCGTAGGCGTTGAGCATCGAGCGCCCGGCCGACCACGCGTCGACGACCCCGGCACCGAGCACATCTCCGCCGACGGCGACGGTCGCGATGCCGTCCACCGGCGGTACCGTCGCGAGCACCGCGGGTGTGGACAGGTAGTGAGTTACCCGCTGCTCGGCGAGGAACCCGGCCATCTCCTCGCCGCCGAGGAGATCACGTGGCGCGATCACCATGGCCGCTCGGGCCCCAAACGCGAGGACGAGCTCGAGCACTGCGGCATCGAAATTCACCGAGTATCCGTGCAGCACCCTGGACGTCGCTTCGACTCCGTAGCGCGACACTACCTGCTGTGCCAGTGAATACACACCCTGATGCGTCACGACGACGGGCTTGGGTGTGCCGGTGGAACCCGACGTGTGGATCACGTAGGCCGAGTGCGCCGGTTCGAGCGTCGCCAGTCGCTCGTCGTCGGTCAGTGGCGCGTCGCTGAACGTCTGTGCGTGGCTCTCCTCGACCCACCGCACACCCGGTTCCGTTCCGCCGAAGCCGATTTCGATGGGCCCCAGCATCTGCTCCCGACGGGCCTCCGGGTAGCGGGGATCCACCGGTACGAATGCTCCACCGGCCTTCACCACGGACCACAGCGCCACGATGTACTCGGCCGAGCGCTCGAGCGACAACGCGACGAGGGCCTCCGGTCCCACGCCGTGGGCGATCAACAGTCGCGCGATCCGGTTGGATCGGCGATCGAGTTCGGAGTACGTCAGCGATTCCAGACCGTCGATCGCCACCGAATCTGCTGTCCCACCGACCAACACGTCGAGAAGCGTGCCGGTGGCGGATTCGACCGGCAGTGTCGGGGCATCGGCGAGAGCGAGGTTGCCGACGACGAATGCGGAGTCCTTCACCGCCGCATGGAGGATTGCCGTCACCGCGGATGCGAACTGTTCGACGGTGGCCCGCTGATACAGGTCCAGCGCATATTCGATGTGTCCGACGAGACCGGCAGACTCGGCATGTCCGGCGGACGATTCCTCCAGCACAAGATTGAGGTCGAACTCCGAGGTGCGAGTGGGTATCTCCAACACCGAGAACGGCAGGTCGTCGACCGATCGGTGCGGTGCATTGTCGAATGCCAGCATCACCTGGAACAGCGGGTGCCGGTCCAGAGATCGGTCGGTGGTCACGGCGTCGACGATGCGCTCGAACGGCACATCCGAGTGAGAGAAGGCGTCGAGGTCGGCGGAACGGACGGCACCCAGCAGGTCGGCGAAACTGCCGGCCGGGTCCACTGTGACCGCGAGAGGGAGTGTTCCGACGAACATTCCGACCATCTCGTCGAGAGCCTCGTGGCCTCGCCCGGCCGTCGGAGATCCGACCACCACGCGGTTCGATGTGCCGAATCGACTCAGGGCCGCAGCCACGGCGGCGTGGACCACCATGAACGTGGTTGCGTTGTTCGACCGCGCCAGCTCACGGATGCCCGCATGCAGGTCCGGTCCGATCTCGAACGGAACCGCATCGGTGGTCATCGATTGCACCGCAGGCCGGGGGAAGTCGGACGGCAATTCCGCCAGCGCGGTGTCGCGCTCCCCCAGCACCGAGGTCCAGAACGAGAGTTGTTCGTCGGCAACCGCATCCACCGTCGTGCGGTTCCACACCGAGTACTGGCCGTACTGCGCGCGTAGGCGTGGCCACGTCGGTGCATGACCGGCCGTGCGTGATGCGTGGGCGAACGCGAAGTCGCGTACGAGTGGGTCGAGGGACCATCCGTCCATCGAGATGTGGTGCACTGCCACGACGACCACCGTGTCGCCGGACTCCTCCACGCTCAGCAGCGCTGCCCGGATGGGGACGTCGGCCGCGACGCCGAATCCCTGCCCGGCAATAGCCGCGACGGCGTCGTCGAGGTGGTGCTCGGACACAGTGCGGGCCGGTACGTCGACCAGGACGGTGTCGGTGGGCCGCACCACCTGCCGCGGACCGTCGCCGTCGTCCGGGTAGTAAGTGCGCAGCGCTTCGTGTCGTTCGACGACGTCTCGCAGTGCCGTCAGAACCAGTGACGCATCGCTACCCGCTGCGACCCGGATGGCGATGGGCATGTTGTAGGCGGGCGACATGGGGTCGAACTGATTGAGGAACCACAGGCGCTGCTGCGCGTACGACAGCGGGACATGCTCAGGCAGAACGGTATCGAGCAGGTCGAGCGAGACTTCACGCTCGGCCGAGCAATCGATGGCGGCCGCGACGGCGCGGACGGTGGGGTCGGCGAACAATGCGGTGAGCGAGACTCCCGAGCCGAGGCGAGCGAGAACTCGGGTGGCGCTCAGCGAATCACCGCCGAGCTCGAAGAAGGAGTGCTCGCGCCCCACCTCCTCGACGCCGAGGACGTCGGCAAAGGCTGCGGCGACTGCGCGTTCGGTCTCGGTCTGCGGCGGCACGTACTCGGTGTCCGTCGGCTCGGTGGGGGCCGGCAGTGCCCGGCGGTCGACCTTGCCGCCTGCCGTCATCGGCAGTGCGTCCAGAACCACGATGTGGCGGGGAATCATCCACGCCGGCAACCGGTTCCGCAGGTGGTCGTCGAGCCCGTCGGCGGCACCGGTGACGTACAGGGCCAGTCGGTCGTCGCGAACGACTGCCACGGCCGCGGTCACTCCAGCGAATGAGGTTGCTGCGGCTTCGATTTCACCGAGTTCGAGCCGACGCCCGTGCAATTGGATCTGATGGTCGGAGCGGCCCAGGTATTCGAGCGACGACCCGTCGAACGACCACCGGACGATGTCGCCCGTCCGGTACAGCCGCGCTCCGGCCACGCCCGGGTCGGCAACGAACCGCGTCGCCGTCGAACCGGGTTGGCCGTCGTATCCCCGGGCGAGTCCGTCGCCCCCGAGATACAGCTCGCCGACGCCGCCGTGGGGCGTGGGCCGCAGGTGGGAATCCAGTACCAGCGCACGAACACCCGGCAGTGGCGCACCGATCGTGATGCGCTCACCCTCGACCATCGGGGCAGACAGTGTCGCCAATACCGTTGTTTCGGTGGGGCCGTAGGCGTCGAGCATCGTTCGTTGGGGAGAGGCGAATCGGTCGCGCAACGTGGGTGGGCACTCTTCTCCGCCGACGTCGAAGACTTCGATGGAGTGCAGATCCTCCGGGTCGAGTGTTGCCAGCACCGTCGGTGAGGTGATCAGATGGGTGATCTTCTCGCCGGTCAGGAACTCGGCGAGGGCAGGCCCGGCGTAGACGTCGGCAGGCGCGATCACCAGGGTGGCACCCGCCGCGAAGGCAGCGAGAACCTCCTGGATGGACGCGTCGAACACGGGCGAGGCCAGGTGCAGCACTCGGGAGTCGGCGGTGACGGCGTACCGGTCGACGACGTTGTCGGCCAGCTGCGCCAGGCCGCGATGAGTGACGCTGACGGCCTTAGGTTTTCCGGTCGATCCCGACGTGTGGATGACGTAGGTCTCGTTGTCGACGTGCAGCGCCGGCGGCACGAGGTCGCGCTCGTTCGCGTCGAGCAGGTCCTCGATGTCGAACCATTCGATGGTGCTCGGAAGTTGTTCCAGCACACCCTTGGTGGTGATGCCGAATTCGATGTCTGCGCCGGTCAGCACAGTCGCCAGCCGCTCGGTGGGCTCAGTGGGGTCGACCGGAACGAACGAGGCTCCGGCCGTGGAGACCGACCACGACGCGAGCAGGGATTCGTAGGAGCGTTCCATCGCCACGGCAATGCGCTTCTCGACGCCAGCGCCCAGCGAGACCAGTTGCGCAGCAATGTGTTCTGCGACCCGGGTGAAGTCCTCACTGGACTGGTCGACACCCGCGGCACGCACCACCGTCCCGCGTCGCAGCAACGCCGGCAATGGCCTAGGCGACACCGTGTCCACTGGACGTGCAGTCAGCAAATCTGATTCGGCCGCGGCGTCGAGCACATCCAGTTCCGATACCGCAAGGCCCTCAGGGGCATTGACCACCGCGCGCAGCAGAACCAGGAATCGGCGGTGATGGGCTGCGAGCTCGTCGGTGGAGTAGAGAGCCGGGTTGCCGAGGAAGTCGACGCGGGTGCTGGTGCCTGCGACTCCGGGGTAGACGTTGACCATCATGTCGTCGATGGGTCCGCTGGAGAGCACGCGGTATTCGCCGATGACGTCGCCGAGCCGAATTGTGCTGTTGTACATCATGATGTTGACAGTGGGGCCGAACACTCCGCGTCCCGCGGCGGCGCTGCCGGTGCCGTCGCCGGTCTCGCGCTGCATGTCCTCGACGCGGAAGCGCTGATGGCGCAGTGCGCCGGTGAGTTCCACCTGGATGCGTCGGAGGAGTTCTTCGACCGTCACACCCTGTTCGACGCCGATGCGCAGGGGCACGACATTGGACATCATGCCGGAGGATTCCCGCAGTTTGGTGGTGGCTCGCCCCGATACCGGCAGGCTGAGCGTCACGTCGTCGGTGTCGGTCATGCGCGCGAGATACAGCGCGAACGTGGCGAGCACGACGGGAACATCGGAACTGTTGTACCGATGTGCCACGGCTGCCACGGCTTCGGTGAGGTCTGCGTCCAGCACGGCCCCCACACTCACCGTCACGCCGCTCGGTGCCGCGCGCGTGTACGTGTTGCCGGCCAGTCGGGGTGCGTCGAGGTGTCCGTCGAGTCGGCCGAGCCAGTACTGGCGGTCGGTGTCGTAGCGGGAGGAGTTGGGGTAGGCAGCCTCGTAGTCGTAGATCTCACGGACACCGATGGCGCGCGTCTTGGGTATCTCGGTGCCCTCGGTCAACGCGGTGTACACCGCCGCGGTGCGTTCCTGGACGGAGATCGCGCCGAGTCCGTCCATGACGATGTGGTGAGCGCGGCTGTACCAGTAGTAGTGCGCCTCACCCACCTGAATGATCTCGGAGGCGATCAACTGATCGCGAACCAGATCGACGGGGCGACGGTACTGCTCGTCCATGTAGCGCTGAGCATCCTCGACGGGATTCTCGCGGTCTCGGAAATCGCGATAGATCATCGCGTACGGAACCCGGAGGTCTCGCCACTGGTACGGATGACCGTCGTGCAGCCCGATTCGGACTGCCGGGGACTCGAGTTGTCTGCACGCGATGTCCGTGGCTCGGATCAGTACGGCCGGATCGATATCGCCACGAATTTCGACGTACTGGGCGATGGTGAACGGTACGTCCGGTGCCAGCTGCTGGGCGAGATAGATATTCATCTGAGCAGCGGACAAAGGGAAGCGGCCATCCTCGAACAGCTCACCAACCTCTGGCGACACTCGATGACCTCCTCAACGCATATGCTTCGACGGCGTGAATTTTCGGCTGACGTGCCGCCCAGCAACGTCGATCTACATCGCCCGTGACAAACCTAGTCGACCCATTGTGAATGCTCTACCCGGATCGAACGACAGGTACGCCGGAACCGCCGCTCCCCTTTAGGCTATGCACTCGACCGACTTCCTATGACCGAGAGGCGACCGACAATGGCGACCAGTTCCACCGATGTTCGTGGTTCTCGATCCGGCAAGAAGCGGCCGATTCTCCTGACGGTAGGGGTGTTGCTGGTCGTCCTCGTCGCATTTCTGGTGTGGCTGGGGTACGAGGCCTACACCGCTCAGTCCAGCCTGAACGCGACGCGCGACTCCGCCACGCAGGCGAAAGATGCTCTGCTCGACGGTGATGCGGCCGGTGCCGAGGCCGCGGCCGCGAGGGCCTCGGAATCAGCGGACGACGCGGTGTCGGCAACGACGTCCATCCCGTTTTCAGTAGCGAAAGCCGTTCCTTACCTTGGTAGTCCGCTGAAATCGGTAGCTCAGATCACCGATGTGGTGCACGGACTGGCCGTGGACGTCCTCACCCCGGCATCGACGGCCGGCGAAAGCCTGAATCCCAGCAGCCTCGTCGAAGGTGGCGGCAAGGTCGATACCGCGGCTCTGCGGGACGCACAACCTGTGCTGGAGCAGACCGCCGCCGCAGCCGAGGAATTGAGCGTGCAGGCCCAGCAGGTGGACGAGCCCGCATTTCTCGGCGTCGTGAGCGACGCACGTACGTCGTTGATCGATCAAACACACGATCTCGCGGGCCTGCTCACCAATACCCGCATCGCCAGTCAGCTGTTGCCGTCGATGCTCGGCGACAACGGCCCGCGCAGTTACTTTCTCGCGTTCCAGACCAACGCCGAGGCCCGCGGCACCGGCGGCCTGCTCGGTGGCTACGGCATCATTCGCGCCGAGAACGGCACCGCCCGTGTCGACACTCTCGGTGCCAACAACGAACTCGAATTCGCGAAGCAGCCCATCGACCTGGGGCCCGAGTACAACGCACTGTGGGCTCCGCGAAACACCACGACCGACTTCCGTAACTCGAATGCCAGCCCACACTTCCCGTATGCCGGCCAGATCTGGTCGTCGATGTGGACGGAGCAGACCGGTGAGGTACTCAACGGTGCCATCGCTACCGACCCGATTGCGTTGAGCTACATCCTCGGAGCCACCGGCCCGGTCACGCTGGCCGACGGCGAGCAGATCACCGCAGACAACGTCGTCGAAATCACCCTCAGCACAGCCTATTCGAGGTTCGGTGACGACCAGTTGGCACGTAAGGCGTATCTCCAGCAGATCGCGTCTGCAGTGGTACAGAAGATGACCACGGGCGCTGCCCCCACCAGATCTTTGCTCGACGCGGTGGGCCGCGCCGGCAGTGAAGGCCGCATTTCGGTGTGGAGCGCAGATCCGGCCGAGGAGGCAATTCTGGCCGGTACCAAGGTGGGTCACGTGTTGCCGGACAGCCCGGCTCCCTACGCCAATGTTGTGGTCAACAATGCCGGTGGCAACAAGCTCGATTACTACCTCGCGCGGGATATCAAATATTCGGCCGAATCCTGCACCGCCGGGACCCGTAAGTCGACAGTGACGGCGACGCTGACCAACAATGTGGATCCGGACGGCCTGACGTCGTACGTGGCGAGCACGTTCCAGCCTAACGTCCCTTACGGCACAAACGAGTCGATCGTCTATCTGTACGGCACTCAGGGCGCGAAAATCACGTCCATGAAGGTGAACGGTGTTTCCGGATTCTCCATCCAGGCCGGCACCGAATTGGGCCACCCCGTGCAGGCCGCATATCTGACCATCCCGCCGGGAAAGTCACAGACGGTCACCTGGGAGCTCGAGGAGCCCTCGGCTCCGGGTGAGGCGACGGTGCCTGTGCAGCCGTTGGTCGATCAGCCAACCGTCAGCATCGACGTTCCGCAGTGCTGATTGTCCAACGGTGGTAGCCCAGCGTTGAGACCCCGATGACCCCAGCCCCGCGCGTCTTCGTCACAGAGGGCGCGACGGGGCTGCGGTTGTTCTTCGACTGACTTACAGTTCGGTCCGTGTTCGGAAAACGACGTAGGAACCGAGTCAGGCCACCAGAAAATGCGCATCCATTTGTTTGGATCGCGTTGGTAGTCCTGACGCTTGCACTAATCGTGCTGTTCGTGGTCGCGGAATTCGAGGGTCGCGTCTAGCCTCCAACAGTCGAGAATGCCCCGCCACAGCAATTGTGGCGGGGCATTTCGGGTTGTAGCTGTGAGTAATCTCGGCCGCGCTAGTTCTGTCGACGGAACCGACTATTTGCGGAAACGCGGATTGTCGGTGCCGTTTCTAGGCGGGTCGGTGTGTACTTCGGGACGGCGCGCTCGTCCGTATGGAGCCGCGCTGACGGCCGTGCGTGCAGTTTCGGTCGGAGCCGACGGAGCAGACTGCGCCGATTCGGTGGATGTCGATACAGCCTGCGGCGGCGTGGGTGCAGCGACCGGACCAGACGGCTCGACCGGGCCCTGCGGTGCCGGTGCGGGCACCGGGGGCACCACCTGACGCGGCAGGTTGGTATCGGCGGTGTAGTTGTACGAGTAGCTGTACATGTCCCCCTTCTTCGACGGGGTCAACGCCAGCACCACGCCGAGGACACGGGCACCGATGGTTTCGAGATTGCCGATCGCTCGCGCGAGTTCGTTGGACTTCGTGTGTCCGTAGCGGGTGACGAGCAGAGCACCATCCGCATGGGTGGTGAGGACAGCCGAGTCGGTGACGGGCAGCAACGGGGCACCGTCGACAATCACGTAGTCGAACCTCGAACGCAGTTCGACCAACAGAGCACGCGAGGCTTCCGAGCCCAACAGCTCGGACGGGTTCGGCGGGATGGGTCCCGAGGCCATAGCCTGCAGACCCTCGTACTTGGTGGGCTGCAGCACCTCTTCCACCGTTGCTTGGCCGGCGAGAACGGTACTCATTCCGACCGAGCCGATGAGACCCATGTACTTCGAGACGCGCGGCCGACGCAGATCGCCTTCGACGAGAGCTACATGGTGGCCTGCTTCGGCCAGGGCAACGGCGAGGTTCACTGCGGTGGTGGTCTTGCCTTCACTGGGGATGGCGCTCGTGACGACGATGACTCGTGGTGGGTGGTCGACCTCCAGGAACTGCAAGTTGGTGCGAAGCTCACGGAATGCCTCTGCACTGGCCGACTGGTTGAGATCTTGGAAGTCGACGGCCGGATGCGCCTTACGCTCTTTGTCGAACGGAATTGTGCCGACGAGCGCCTTGCCGGAGATCGCTTCGATTTCTCGACGACCTTTGATGGTGTTGTCGAGACGGTCGCGCAGAACCGCCAACGCGATGCCGAGTAACAGACCCACCGCAGCACCGAGGGCGAGGTTGCGCTTGGTCTTAGGGCTGACTGGCGTTGACGACGCCTCAGCCTGTTGGAACGTCTTGACGCCAGCTGCGGGGTCACCGCCGTTGGCGGGCGTCTCCAGTTCTCGGACTTGCTCGGTCAGCTCGGTCGCCATGGCATTGGCGATGTCGCGAGCCCGTTCAGGCGATGGATCGGTGACCGTCAGATTGAACAGAACAGTGTCGGGAGTCGACGACGCCTTCACCTTCGATGCCAGCTGGGCCGCGCTCATACCCCCGAGCGGAAGTACGTTGAGGACCCGGGCCGCCAACGCGTCACTGGTCGCCAACTCAGAGTACGAAGCCACGAGTTGCTGTGAGGTCAGGTTTCCCTGGTAGGTCTCACTCACCGTCGCGCCACCAGAGGTGGAGACGAACATCCTGGCGCTCGACTCGTACAGCGGCGTCGTCAGCAGGGACGCACCCAGAGCACCGAGGATCACTACGACCACGGTTACGGCGATAATGATCCATCTCGCCTTCAGGATTTTCAGATAATCCTGTATCTCCATGCTTCGAGCTCCTCGTCCGTTTGTACAACCCCGCAACGGGCTACTGTGTGGCTCAATCGTTACATAGGTATTCAATCGCCGTGCACCGGATGAGTACTGACACTGAAGCAGCACACTCATTCGTTTGATTTACGAGACTTACTCGGCGAACTCCCTGTTGTGAAGCATCACGACAATCCCTGCCCCTGATATCGAATCATGTATCAACAATCAGAAAAGGCCCCGGCAGCGCGTCAGCCAGCTGGCGCGAACAACAAGATGCCCCGTAACCCTGGATGCAAGTCGGGGTGACTCTCGATACCGGATGGATGAAGCATGCTCGAACTTTGGAGCAGGACCATTGTTAGCTGACACCGACCAAGAAAACCGACTTCCGAATCCAGCGCGAATGAACCCCCTCGACTTGCCTTGACGGGACGTGCAGGACTCGGCGAGCGAGACGCTAACTCAGAAGGTGGGCAGGTTTCCTGCTTCGAGGGCTTCGGTGAGGGTGGGGGCGGCTTTGTCTTTGGCGGAGAGCTCGAAGGTCAGAGGCGATCCGTCGCGGCCGGTGGTGGGCCAGTCGATGCCCAGGGCGGGGTCGAGGGGGTTGATGTCGCGGTCCAGTGCCGGGGTGTACTCGAAGCCGCACAGGTACATGACGGTGGAGTTGTCCTCCAACGACAAGATGGCGTGCCCGAGGCCTTCGGAGAGGAACACTGCTTTGCGGTCGATGTCGTCGATCAGCACGCTGTCCCATTGCCCGAACGTCGGGGAGCCGACGCGCAGGTCGACGATGACGTCGAGGAACGCTCCGCGGGCGCAGGTGACGTATTTCGCTTGCCCGGGTGGGTTGGTGGTGAAGTGGATCCCGCGC
>NZ_NOYR01000017.1:0-32712 GCF_002258885.1 Rhodococcus sp. 06-1474-1B
TTTCAATCGCCCCTTCGGGGTGAGCAAGGCATTAGCGTGTGACACGAGGACCTCTCGGTTGTCGGTGCAGTTGTGGTAACCACACCGATACCGGAGGTCTTCACCTACCTGTCGCTGCCACGCCGTCCACAACGTCCCTGCTCATTACAGCTAGAGCACCGAGAGGATGCTCGCTACATACCCCGCGACAACACCAATGAATAGTAGTGACACCCCAAGCCATCGCCGCTTCTTGCTGACGACGTACTGGGCTTGGACGAACTCGGTCAGCGCCCTGCGTTCCATGAGGCCGCTTGGTCCAAGCTGGTCCGCAATCTGATCCCTACTCGCCTCGGGAATTACTGGACCTCGGATCCGGCCACCTCCAAAACCTGGGTAGCTCCGCCCGCTATGCGCAGCGATTTGTCTCAGGTGGTTCTCCTTCGCGGCTGCGGCTTCGTCCAGTCGGACTTTGAATTGGTCAAGGTTCGTCTGAGCTTGGCGTACGTCTAAGACCACTAGGAACGCACCAGACAGCTGAAAAGAAAACGCAACGGTGTACAGAATCAGCACTACGACGTCCATAGCGAAAGTATCGCAGGAGGAGCAGTTGTGCTGAAGGGAAGACTGTTCCGCAGGTGAGAGCTTGCGACTCGCAGGCTGGGCACCAGGAACTATTGTTACCTCAGCGAGTCTGTCACGATTGTGCGCATGAAAACGATCGCGTTCTTCAATCACAAGGGTGGCGTTGGTAAGACCACAATGCTGTTCAACACGGCAATCGAGATGGCGCGCAAAGGTAAGCGAGTGCTGATGGTCGATTTGGATGCGCAGGCAAACTTGACGGCCATTAGCGTCCCCGACAGCGAGCTGGAGCGGCTATACGACCCCGCTGCGGATGCGCTGACGGTTGCTCACGCCTTCGCGCCCCTGGTCAGCGGTTCAGGAGATGTTGAGGCACCTGAGGCGATCGAAGTTCGTCAAGATCGAGTGTGGCTAGCAGCGGGTGACCTCAGGCTTTCAGAGTTCGAAGGGATTATGCCGAGCGCCTGGACAGAGTCGCTGGCGGGTAACGAGCGCGGGTTCCGTGTGACCAGTGCGCCATACCGAATGATCGAACAGCTTGGGGAGTTCGTGGAGGCGGACTACGCGTTTATCGACCTTGGGCCCAACGTGGGTGCTTTGAATCGAGCAGTGCTGCTGGGCAGCGACTTCCTGATAGTCCCGATGGCATCGGACTTGTTCTCCCTTCGAGCACTACCAAGCGTAGGTGGAAGCCTGGAGACTTGGATTGGGCAGTGGCAGACCGCTTTAACGGTAGCGCCCAAGCTGGGCTTCGACATCCCCTCGGGGAAGCCAAAGGTCCTCGGATACGTTTCGCAACAGTTCAACATCTACCGGGGTGAAGCCACTCAGGCCTTCGGCAAATGGATAGACAAAATGCCCCAGGCTATATCGGATGGTCTACTCCGGCCTCTGGCTGGGATTGATGACGGCAACGGCGCAACGCTGGCCGACCCGGCTCTCTCCGATGGGCCGTTCCTGGGAGAGTTGAAGAACTTTCACAGTCTCGTACCTCATGCGCAAACCCTTCGACAGGCTATTTTTGAGCTGCAAGCCGACGAAGTTATTAGGGGCAGCCAAATTAACCGCGCGAGAGGTAGTGAGCGGCAGTTCGCGGAACTTTGCGACAACATCATCTCACGCACCGGCTAGAAGCTTCGGAGGTACGGCGGAGGTACCAATTGCCACGCCAACACGCGCCCACGCCATTGACAGGCCCCTGGCCTGCAAAGCCGTTAACACGGGTTCGAATCGCGCCGCTCGCTCCATCATCGAGACCGGCCGGCAACGGCCGGTCTCGTTTCGTCTCAAGCGAGCAGAGCAGGCTTTCGTGCTAAGGTGACGGCCCAGTCCGCGTCGGCGCGCCAGGGCCGCAGGTCCCAGGTGGAGAATCGATGTTCGACGAAAAATCCGACGGCAGTGAGATCCTCGTGGAGTTCGTCGGCTGTGTATGCCCGGTCGGTGGCGAAGCCGGTGACGAACACTCCGCCGTCGTTCAGATGTGCCCAGATGCGTTCCAGCGCAGTGCGTTCGGTGCCGGGCTCCAGAAAAACCAACACGTTGCCGGCCGCGACAACCGCGTCGAACGTGCGATTCAACTCGAGCGTGGTCAGATCCGCGAGATGCACGTCGAGTTCGGGGTGACTACGCGCCTTCTCGACCAGAATCGGATCGAGATCCACGGCGGTGACGTGGTGGCCACGTCGCGCCAGTTCGGCACCGAGTCTGCCCGTACCGCAGCCGGCGTCGAGAATGTCCGACGCGGGGGAGACCACCGCGTCGACCATGCGGGCCTCACCGTGCAGATCCACGCCGCGTTCGGCCAGACGATCGAATCTCTCGATGTACCGGGCGGAGTCGTCGGCGGAGTTCTCGGCTTGCCAGCGCGTGGTCATACCGCCAGGGTAGGTCAGCTCGGTTCGTCGAGGGCCGACCGGGCTTCGGCCACGCTTGCCCGCGCCGCCTCGAGCGCCTCCGCCGTCGACTCTGCCTGCTCGACGCGTGCTCTCTCCGCGGCCCGCGCAGCCTTCGCTCTGGCTCTCGCGGCCTCCAGCTCGGCTTCGAGTCTCTCGACTTCTGCTGTCGCGCTGCGTCGTTCGGACGCAGCGCGCTCTGTGCCCTGGTCGGCAGCGTCGGCCGCATCGCGTGAGGCATCGAATGCGGTTTCGGCAGAGTCGAGTTCGGCAACCAGGCGATCGTGTTCGGCCTGGCGCAGCCGCTCGGCTTCGTTCTCGGCATCGGATTCCGCTGCGGACTCGGGCGCGTCATCGGCAATGTCCGGTTCGCCGTCGTCCTCGGTCTCGGTCTCGGTCTCGGTCTCAGGAGGATCCGGAACGAGTGAGAGCAGCGCGGGGCCGAAGCCGCTGTATGTCTCGGCCACCACCGTTCGGCCCGCACGAACCCGGTCGCGGATCTCCGGATCGGCCATTGCGGCATTGAGGGTGTTGGAAACCTCGCGCGCCGCGTTGTCGCCGACGGTCACGCCACGTTCGCGACCCAATGCGACGGCTCGATCGGTGAGCGCGCGTATCGAAGCGCTTCGAGCGGTGGACAACTCACGCAGTCGATGACCGTCGCCGCGTTGCTGAGCCCGTTCGAGTTCGGCACCGAGGTCGAACAACTCGGCTACCGCGGATTCGTCCTGACGAGCGAGTGTGTTCACCAACCAGGCCACGACAGTGGGTTTACGGAGTCCGCCGATACGAGTGGCACCGGACTTGTCTCCGGCCTTCTTGAATCGGGTCACGTACGCCGATCGGTGCGACACGAAGTCGGCGGGTGCCAGCGAATACAGGTCGTCGATGACGGTGTCGATATCGGGGAGATCCTCGGACATGTGAACAGTCCGTCTCGTTCGAGCAGTCGCTTCAGGGAAGTGACGTGCGTGAAAGATGTGTGCCCCCGGCAGGATTCGAACCTGCGGCCTTTCGCTCCGGAGGCGAACGCTCTATCCCCTGAGCTACGGGGGCGCACCGGCTTCGGCCGGCGTGCCTGTTGGGCTGTACGAAAGACTAGCGCATGTGCGACGGGAGTCGAAATCACCCCTCGGGCAGCGGCTGCGCCCCCTTCGCCGCGAGCATCTGCTTCATCAGAGTCGACTCACTCGTCTGAGTCGCCACCATGGACTTCGCCAGGTTGATCACCGCAGGAGACTGCGCGTGCGTCTGGGCGTATTCCATCATCGCCAGACCGCCCTCGTGGTGACGCAGCATCAGCTGCAAGAACATGACGTCGACGTCGGTTCCGGTCGCTTGGCGTAGTGCGGCGAGCTCCGCGGAGCTGGCCATGCCGGGCATGGCCCTGGTGGGATCGGAGGATCCCGGTTCCATCGACATGCCGCCCATCGAATGGCCGTGAGAGTCGTCTGCCGTCATCCAGGTCATGTAGCCGTCGGTCGAGATCGGCGCGCGGTCCCACAACGCGAGCCAACCCTGCATCTGGCCCACCTGATTCTGTTGCGAGGTGAGCATGTCGAACGCCAGGCTCTTGACGGCCTGATCGGGCGCGTTGGTCAACGCCACCGCGGCCATTTCGATGGCCTGGTTGTGGTGCACCGTCATGTCCTGGGCAAATCCGACGTCGACCGAATCTGCCGCGGGTGAGTTGTCACCGTTGCGGAACGGATTCTGCGCCAGGAAGCCCAGCGCAAATCCGATCGCTAGTACGGCGATCACGGCCAAAGCGACCAGCGCAGTGCGCTGGCTCCGCTTGGTCTCGGGGACGCCGTTGACCGAGTCGACTGTCGATTCGGTCATCAGCTCGCGGGCACCTGGAGATCGCTGGGCAGCTGTGCTCCGCCGGGCAGCTGTGCTCCGCCGGGCAGGCCGCTCGGCATTCCGCCTGCGCCGCTGGTCTCGCTGGCGTCGGGAGTGATGCCGGCGCCGTCCATCGGAACGGCGTCCGCACCCGGGGCCGAGGCGTCGAACAGCGGCGGGTTGTCGGGATCGAATGCGTTGTCACCGACTCCGGGCACGGATGCGCAGCTGGCACCGACCTCCGGGTAGGCGAATCGGTTGAGGCGCAGAGCCGAGATGAACTGACCGATGCGCTCGTCGTCGACGCTGTCGAGCTTGAGCTGGTGACCCCAGGACTGCAGCGAGACGGGGGTGTCGAGGCCCGGGTAGGGCGACATCATCATCTGCGTTTCCCCGTCGACGCGGTCGGCGAGGGACTGAATCTGGTCTTCGTTGAGGTCGTCGGGGTTGTACGTCACCCAGACCGCTCCGTGTTCGAGGGAGTGCACAGCGTTCTCGGTGCGGATGGCCTCGGGGTAGACGATGCCGGTGCAAGTGGCCCACACCGCATCGTGCGGTCCGCCGAACGGCGGCGTCTGGTCGTAGGCGACGCGTTGCGCGCGCCCGACGTGCAGGGCTGCCGGGTATTCCTTGATGGTGACGCCGTCGATTCCCGTCGACGGATCCTGATTGCTCTCGCTGGGCGCGAATTTCTGCGCCTCGGCGCGGTCCTGGTACTTGGGGTAGAGGTTGACCCCGAGGCCCACGACGAGTCCGACGACCACAACGACACCGGCAACCGTCAGCCAGGGAATCTGTCTGCCCTTGGCGGCGGGCACGCCGCCCTGCTTCTTGCGAGCTGACTTCTTGTTGGCTGCATTGATGGCTTTGTCTGCCTTCGCAGCCGACTTGTTCTGACTGCCTTTGTCGGGACCCGTTGGCATCGCTGTGGTTGCTCTCTCAGTCGAGGAAAAGTGGGTGGTCGGTGGCGCTGGTGGTACGTATCTGCTGGTGACGGCCGTGCTCGACGGTCGTCCACGCAGAGCGCCCTTACTGTACGTTCTCTGTCTGAGAGCGTGCTCAGAGCCCGTGTGGACCGCATCGGCCAGGTGGCCCCGCGCTCGGACGGGCAGTGGATGCGAGTATGCCGCACACCAGCCAATAGGATGGCTACCTGTGACTCCCGCCGATCTTGCCGAATTGCTTCACGCGACCGCCGCCAAGGTGCTTGCCGACCGCGGCCTGGACGCATCCGTTCTCCCTGCGAAGCTCACGGTCGAGCGTCCCCGCAATCCCGAGCACGGTGACTACGCCACCAACGTGGCGCTGCAGGTGGCGAAGAAGGCCGGAGCCAATCCCCGTGATTTCGCCGGCTGGCTCGCCGACGCACTTGCGGCCGACGCCGCGATCGCCAGTGCCGACGTCGCAGGCCCCGGCTTTCTGAACATCAGGCTGGCTGCCGCAGCGCAGGGCGAGATCGTTGCCCGCGTGCTGGCCGCCGGTGCCGAGTTCGGCAACGGATCTTCGATGGCAGGCAAGAAGGTCAACCTCGAGTTCGTCTCGGCCAATCCCACCGGACCGGTGCACCTCGGCGGAACCCGATGGGCTGCGGTCGGTGATGCCCTCGGACGCATCCTGACCGCGCACGGAGCCGAGGTCACTCGCGAGTACTACTTCAACGATCACGGCGCTCAGATCGATCGCTTCAGCCGGTCGCTCATCGCCGCGGCAAAGGGGGAGCCTGCGCCGGAGAACGGCTATGCGGGCGAGTACATCGCCGAGATCGCACAGCAGGTGCTGGCGAAGGAGCCCGAAGCGCTGGCGCTGGCACCCGAGGCGCAGGACGAGACCTTCCGGTCGATCGGTACCCAGCTGATGTTCGACCGCATCAAGGCGAACCTGCACGAATTCGGTGTCGATTTCGACGTCTACTTCCACGAGAACTCACTCTTCGAGTCCGGTGCCGTCGAGGTGTCGGTCGACTACCTCAAGAGCTCGGGAAGCCTGTACGAGGAAGACGGTGCGTGGTGGCTTCGGTCCACCGAGTACGGCGACGACAAGGATCGCGTCGTCATCAAGAGCGACGGTAATGCTGCCTACATCGCAGGCGACATCGCGTACTTCCAGAACAAGCGGCAGCGCGGTTTCGACCTGTGCATCTACATGCTCGGAGCAGACCACCACGGCTACATCGGTCGACTCAAGGCCGCCGCCGCTGCATTCGGCGACGACCCCGAGACCGTCGAGGTTCTGATCGGGCAGATGGTCAACCTCGTTCGAGACGGCGTCGCGGTGAAGATGAGCAAGCGGGCTGGCACCGTCATCACGCTCGACGATCTGGTCGAAGCCATCGGCGTCGACGCGTCGCGCTACGTCATGATCCGGTCGTCCGTCGACTCGAGCATCGACATCGACCTCGCCCTGTGGGCCAGCGCGAGTAACGAGAATCCGGTGTACTACGTCCAGTACGCCCACGCCCGGTTGGCATCGCTCGCGCGTAATGCCGCCGAACTGGGGATCTCGGCCGAAGATCCCGATCTGAGCCTGCTGACGCACGAGCAGGAGGGCGAGTTGATCAGGACGATCGGCGAGTACCCGCGCGTGGTCGCCAGTGCCGCCGAACTACGCGAACCACACCGGATCGCCCGCTACCTCGAAGAACTGGCGGGGGCCTACCACCGGTTCTACGGCGCGTGTCGAGTACTTCCCCAAGGAGACGAGGAGCCCGGACCTGTGAACACCGCACGACTGGCATTGGGCAACGCAACCCGGCAGGTTCTGGCCAACGGCCTCGAACTGCTCGGTGTCAGCGCACCGGAGCGCATGTGAGCGCACATCCGGCAGGGCCCAAGCACGCCGATGCCCCAGCCAAGCAGTCGATGTCCGAGCGTCCGAGCGCCGCGTCGGACATGACGACGCTTCCCGAACAGGTGTGGCCACGCAACGCGGCACGCGGCGACGACGGCACGGTTCGGCTCGCTGGGGTGTCGGTCACCGACCTCGCGGCGCAGTACGGCACCCCACTGTTCGTCGTGGACGAGGACGACTTCCGCGCACGCTGCCGCGAGATGGCCGCTGCGTTCGGGGCACCCGAACGAGTTCACTATGCCTCGAAGGCATTTCTGTGTGGAGAGATCGCTCGTTGGGTGGCCGACGAGGGTCTCTCGCTCGACATCTGCTCGGGCGGTGAGCTGGCCATCGCCCTGGCTGCCGGATTCCCGGCGGATCGAATTGCGATGCACGGCAACAACAAATCCGTTGCCGAGCTAGAGGCCGGAGTGAGTGCCGGAGTCGAGCACGTCGTTCTCGACTCCAATATCGAGATCGACCGTCTCGACGCCGTGGCCGGTTCGGCCGGTGTGGTGCAGGACGTGCTGATTCGCATCACCGTCGGCGTCGAAGCGCACACACACGAGTTCATCGCGACCGCGCACGAGGATCAGAAGTTCGGCTTCTCGCTCGCGGACGGCTCGGCGATCGAAGCCGTCCGACGAGTGTTCGCCGCAGACAACCTTCGCCTCGTGGGGCTGCACAGTCACATCGGCTCGCAGATCTTCGAGGTCGACGGTTTCGAGCTGGCTGCGCACAAAGTCATCGGGTTGCTGCGCGACATCGTCGCCGAGTTCGGCGTGGACAAGACCTCGCAGATCTCGACGCTCGATCTCGGTGGCGGCATGGGTATTTCCTACGTACCGAGTGACGATCCGCCGCCCGTCGACCAATTGGCGGCCAAGCTGGCGAGCATCGTCGAGACGGAGTCTGCCGCGGCCGGTTTGCCGGTTCCGACCATTGCCGTCGAGCCGGGTCGGGCCATCGCCGGTCCGGGCACCGTGACGCTCTACGAGGTGGGCACCGTCAAGGACGTCACCGTCGACAACGCCACTCGCAGGCGGTACATCAGCGTCGACGGCGGTATGAGCGACAACATCCGTACGTCGCTGTATCAGGCCGAGTACGACTGCCGCTTGGTTTCGCGTACCAGCGACGCCGACGCCGTGATGGCTCGCGTGGTCGGAAAGCACTGTGAGAGTGGCGATATCGTCATCAAGAACACGTGGATGCCGGCCGACGTCGGGCCCGGTGATCTGCTCGCCGTCGCAGCCACCGGCGCTTACTGCTACTCCATGTCCAGCCGCTACAACCTGCTGACGCGGCCCGCTGTGGTCGCGGTCAAGGACGGGCGTTCGCGTCTGATCCTGCGGCGGGAAACCATCGAAGATCTGCTCAGCTTGGAGGTTCAGCCATGACATCGAAGCCGATAGGCGTCGCCGTACTCGGACTCGGAAACGTCGGTAGCGAGGTCGTCCGGATCCTCACCGAGAATGCAGCGGACTTCGAGGCCAGGATTGGTGCGCCACTGGAGATTCGGGGAATCGCGGTACGTCGGATCGACGGCGATCGCGGAGTACCGGCCGAACTGCTCACCGACGACCCGGCCGAATTGGTCGGTCGCGACGACGTGGACATCGTCGTCGAGGTGCTCGGCGGTATCGACATTCCACGCAAGCTGGTGTTGTCGGCGCTCGAGAACGGCAAGTCCGTCATCACTGCGAACAAGGCCCTGCTCGCCGAATACACCGGAGAGTTGGCCGACGCGGCCGAGAAGTCGCGTGCCGACCTGTATTTCGAGGCAGCTGTCGCCGGAGCCATTCCGGTGGTGCGGCCGTTGATGCAGTCGTTGGCAGGCGACCGCGTGAACAAGGTCGCGGGCATCGTCAACGGCACCACCAACTTCATCCTGTCGGCCATGGACGAGACCGGTGCGGACTACGCCGAAACCCTCGCCGAGGCAGGGCGCTTGGGATACGCCGAGGCCGATCCGACCGCCGACGTCGAGGGCTACGACGCCGCGTCCAAGGCGGCCATCCTCGCCTCGATCGCGTTCCACACTCGGGTCACGGCCGGCGACGTCTACCGCGAGGGCATCAGCAAGATCACTGCAGACGACCTCGAGACCGCGAAGTCTCTGGACTGCACCATCAAGTTGCTGGCGATCTGCGAGCGCATCACCACGCCCAAGGGCAAGGAGCGCATCTCGGCCCGGGTCTACCCGGCACTCGTTCCGCTCGATCACCCATTGGCATCGGTGAACGGCGCATTCAACGCCGTCGTCGTCGAGGCCGAGGCCGCAGGCCGGTTGATGTTCTACGGCCAGGGTGCGGGCGGTGCGCCGACGGCGTCCGCCGTGCTCGGCGACCTGGTGATGGCCGCGCGCAACAAGTTCTACGGTGGCCGCGGCCCGCTCGAGTCCAAGTACGCCAAGCTCAAGGTGGCCCCGATGGGTGACATCCTCACCCGGTACTACGTCAGCATGCAGGTGGCCGACAAGCCCGGCGTTCTCGCTACCGTGGCCGCCGAATTCTCCAAGCGCGACGTCAGCATCTCCACCGTGCGCCAGCACGGCGCGGGTGACGGGGCCAGGCTCGTCGTGGTCACGCACCTCGCGGCCGATTCCGCACTGTCCGACACCGTTGCATCCCTCGAGCAGTTGGACGTGGTCGTCCACGTTGCCAGCGTTCTCAGATTGGAAGGCACCACAGTATGAGCGTCCACACCCCCTGGCCCGGTCTGATCGAGGCGTACCGCTCGCGTCTGGCGATCGGTCCCGACTGGAAGACCGTCACCCTGCGCGAGGGCGGCACTCCGCTGCTGCCCGCCGGGCACCTGTCCGAATTGACCGGCTGCACAGTGCACCTGAAGGTCGAGGGACTCAACCCCACCGGTTCGTTCAAGGACCGCGGCATGACCATGGCCGTCACCGACGCGCTCGCCCGTGGGCAAGAAGCAGTGCTGTGCGCGTCCACCGGCAACACCTCGGCGTCCGCTGCGGCCTACGCGGCCAAGGCCGGTATGTCCTGTGCCGTACTGGTTCCGCAGGGCAAGATCGCGATGGGCAAGCTGGCTCAGGCAGTCATGCACGGAGCGAAGATCATTCAGGTCCAGGGCAACTTCGACGACTGCCTCGAACTGGCGCGCAAGACCACGGCCGAGTTCCCGACGATCGGTCTGGTCAACTCCGTCAACCCCGTGCGTATCGAGGGGCAGAAGACCGCAGCGTTCGAGATCTGCGACGCCCTCGGCGATGCACCCGACATCCATGCTCTTCCGGTCGGCAACGCGGGCAACATCACCGCGTACTGGCGCGGGTACTCCGAGTACTTCCGCGACGGCCTCACCACCCGCAAGCCGCGCATGCTCGGCGTGCAGGCCGCGGGTGCCGCTCCTCTGGTTCACGGTGCGCCCGTGAAGGACCCGGAAACGATCGCGACCGCAATCCGGATCGGTTCACCCGCATCCTGGAACGGTGCCGTCAATGCCAAGGAAGAATCGAACGGAGCTTTCCGAGCCGCGACCGACGAGGAGATCCTCGAGGCGTACCGGTTGATCGCGAAGACCGAGGGCGTGTTCGTCGAACCGGCCTCCGCGGCCAGCGTCGCCGGACTGTTGGCGGCTCGAAAGGAAGGCTGGCTGGAGCCGGGCCTGACCGTTGTCTGCACGGTGACCGGCAACGGTCTCAAGGATCCCGACACTGCACTGTCGGGAATGCCTGTCGTGGAACCGATTTCGGTCGATCCCGTCGCTGTTGCGGCTGCGCTCGAGCTGGCCTGAGTTGACGGAATCTCCGGCAATGACGAAGACGCTTCCCATCGGGCTCACGGTGACCGCGCGGGTGCCGGCCTCCAGTGCCAACATCGGCCCCGGATTCGACAGTCTCGGAATGGCTTTGGGGTTGTACGACGAGATCGAGGTCACGACCACGGCGTCGGGCCTGTCGATCCACGTCGACGGTGAGGGTTCGGCGGACGTTCCGTGGGGACCGACGCACCTGGTCGTGCGGGCCATCGAACGGGGTCTGGAAGCGGCCGGAGTATGGGCGGATGGATTGAATGTCCACTGCCGCAACGTCATTCCGCATTCGAGAGGTCTCGGATCCTCGGCCTCGGCCGTGGTCGGCGGGCTCGCCGCGGCCAATGCACTCGCGTCGAAGGTGGACCCCGCGCTGTCGTTGTCGGACAGTCAGTTGGTGCAGTTGTCGTCCGAGTTCGAGGGGCACCCCGACAACGCGTCGGCGAGTTGCCTCGGCGGTGCCGTCGTGTCGTGGAGCGAACCGCCCAATGCCAGTGTGACGGCACGCAAGTACGCCGCCGTGCGCCTGGACGTACATCCCAGCATCAAGGTCGTCGTGCTCGTGCCGTCCGAGCGCTCCTCGACCTCGCACACACGGGGATTGCTGCCGGAGTTGGTGCCGCACCGCGACGCCGCCTTCAACGTCAGTCGCAGTGCGCTCGCCGTCGTCGCATTGACCGAGCGTCCGGATCTGCTGATGGCTGCCACCGAGGATCTACTGCATCAGGGCCAGCGGGCACAGGCGCTGCCCGACACCACCCGGTGGATCGCGACTTTGCGCGCCCGCTCGATCGCCGCAGTGGTGTCGGGAGCAGGCCCTACCGTCATGGCCCTGTGCACCGAAGAATTCCCGGCCGATCTGCGCGACGCTGCGCTGGCCGAGGGATGGCGAGTTCTCGACCTCGAGGTGGCCGACGGAGTCACTGTCGCATGAGCGACACCGAATAGGGTTCTTGCCGAGCGAGGACAACGACGCTATGGTGAACCCTGTCCGTACATCGTGCGCTTCAGACGCCGGTTTCGTCAGGGCAATCAGGTCACTGTATTCGGGGGAGTTCAGAACGTCCGAGTGATGTGACGCTCCTGGCTCGGTCCTTCCCGTAGTTCGCTGCGGTCTCGGACCGATGGTGTCGTCGGCGGAGTGCGTCGAACATGAACGGCAATATCCGAGTTCGGCAGAAAGCCGAGCTGCGGAACGAACCCTCGGCTGCGCATCGAGCGAGCGAGGGAAGGAAAGGACCTCCGTGACCGATACGGAACTCATCTCTGCGCCCGAAACGTCACGCCGTCGCGCCGGCCTGTCCGGAATGGTTCTCACCGAGCTGCGCAGCCTCGCTGGCGAACTCGGCATCAAGAGCATCTCCGGCATGCGCAAGGGCGATCTGATCGCGGCCATCACCGAGCGTCAATCGGGCACCGCGCCGGCCAAGTCCGCTGCGCCGAAGTCCGATGCGCCGAAGAGCGATGCACCGAAGGCCGACGCTCCCAAGGCTCGACGCGCTGCTGCGTCGGCACCGGTTGCCGACGAACGACCCGCAGTCGACACTGCTCCCGAGCCTGCGACGGCTGCCGACACGTCGGACGCAGCACCCGAGGCCGGACGTCGCACCCGGGGCCGCCGCGCCGCGGGTCGCCGCGCAGGTGCGCCCGACCAGTTGCCACTGGACGGCAGCGGCGACACGGCCGCATCGGCCCCCGCTACCGCGGAGTCGACCGCTGCAGCGGAGACCACCGACAAGCAGGACGGTTCCGGCGAGAACGCCGCAGCGGAGCGCCCACGTCGTAGCCGCGGCGAGCGCAACCGCCAGGACGGTGCCGAGCGCGAACCGCGTGACACCGACAACGGCAACCGCAACCAGGGCGACCGCAACCAGGGCGACCGCAACCAGGGCGACCGCAACCAGGGGGACCGGGACGGCGGCAATCGCGACAATGCGGGCCGCAACCAGGGCGACCGGGACAACTCGAACCGCGACTCCAACCGTGAGAACGGCAACCGCAATCAGAACGACCGTGGCGGACGCAATCGCAATCAAGGCGACGGCCGCAACGACAACCGCAACGACAACCGAAACGACAATCGCAACGAGGACCGCAACAACGGCCCGCGCGACAACCGTGACAACAACCAGGACGACGACGGCGAAGGCCGCGGTCGCAGGGGTCGACGGTTCCGTGAGCGTCGTCGTGGACGCGACCGCGGCGAGGGCAACGAGGGCGGCGGCGGTCGCGAGCGCGACACCGAGATCCGCGAGGACGATGTTCTCCAGCCGGTAGCCGGCATTCTCGACGTTCTCGACAACTACGCGTTCGTTCGGACCTCGGGTTACCTGGCCGGACCGAACGACGTCTACGTGTCGATGAACCTGGTGCGCAAGAACGGCCTTCGCCGCGGCGACGCCGTCACCGGTGCCGTTCGGGTGGCGCGTGAAGGTGAGCAGTCGGGTCAGCGTCAGAAGTTCAACCCGCTGGTGCGTCTGGATACCGTCAACGGGGGAGAGGTCGAGGCCGCGCGCAAGCGTCCGGAGTTCGGCAAGCTCACCCCGCTGTACCCCAACCAGCGGCTGCGCCTCGAGACCCAGCAGAACATCCTGACCACGCGCATCATCGACCTGGTGATGCCCATCGGTAAGGGGCAGCGCGCGTTGATCGTCAGCCCCCCAAAGGCCGGTAAGACGAGCGTTCTGCAGGCCATCGCCAACGCGATCGCCATCAACAACCCCGAGTGCTACCTGATGGTCATCCTCGTCGACGAGCGTCCCGAGGAAGTGACCGACATGCAGCGCTCGGTCAAGGGCGAAGTCATCGCTTCGACCTTCGACCGCCCGCCGGGCGACCACACCGCGGTCGCCGAGCTGGCGATCGAGCGTGCCAAGCGCCTGGTCGAGGCCGGCCAGGACGTGGTTGTCCTGCTCGACTCGATCACTCGACTCGGCCGCGCGTACAACAACAGTTCGCCTGCCTCGGGCCGCATCCTCTCCGGTGGTGTCGACTCGACCGCGCTGTACCCGCCCAAGCGATTCCTCGGCGCGGCACGAAACATCGAGCACGGTGGATCGCTGACGATCATCGCCACGGCCATGGTCGAGACCGGATCCACCGGCGACACCGTGATCTTCGAGGAGTTCAAGGGCACCGGCAACGCCGAGCTCAAGCTCGATCGCAAGATCGCCGAGCGCCGGGTGTTCCCGGCGGTGGACATCAACCCGTCCAGCACCCGTCACGACGAGCTTCTTCTCGCTCCGGACGAGGCGGCCGTGGTGCACAAGCTGCGTCGCGTGTTGTCCGGTCTCGACTCGCATCAGGCCATCGACCTGCTGGTCGATCGCCTGAAGAAGAGCAAGAACAACCTCGAATTCCTGATGGAAGTGTCGAAGACAGCTCCCGGCGGCATCAACGATTGATCCCGTGTTCCCCGGGTCCGAGGGTCCGGGGAACAAGAGGGCAGGTGCCCGCGTTGTAAGCATCTGTCGGCACAGAAGTACCGACGATTAGCAGGGCAGATACACGCTCTGGCATAATCAACGGCCGAGTCCGGTTCCGGTTCACGTCTTCGATCAGCGAAGGCGACCCGGCGACCATTACAAAGAACGGTAAGGACACCATGAAGGCAGGAATTCACCCCGACTACACACTGACGACAGTCGTCTGTGGTTGCGGCAATACTTTCGAGACCCGAAGCACCACCGACAAAGAGCGCATCAGCGTCGAGGTCTGCTCGCAGTGCCACCCCTTCTACACCGGCAAGCAGAAGATTCTCGACACCGGCGGCCGCGTCGCTCGCTTCGAGGCTCGCTACGGCAAGCGCGCCGGCAAGAAGGCCGACGCAGACAGCTAGCTGTTTCGCCGACGCCCGTCCTGTGAACTACAGGGCGGGCGTCGGCTTTTTTGTGTCCACACCCGGTTTCACCCGTTCGGAGAGTGAGTCGTCACCATGGCGAGAACAGACAAGCCTTCGGCCATCGACGACATCCTCGCCGAACACTCCGGCCTCGAGCAGCAACTGGCCGACCCCGCCCTGCACAACGACCCGTCCGCAGCGCGCAGGGCAGGCAAGAGGTTCGCCGAGCTGGCACCGATCATGTCGGCGCACACCAAGTTGACCGCCGCTCAGGACGACCTCGAAGCCGCACGTGAACTCGCCGCCGACGATTCGTCGTTCGCCGCAGAGATTCCCGAGCTCGAGGCAACGGTTCTGCACCTGGAACAGACGCTGACCGATCTGCTGGCACCACGCGACCCGCACGACGGCGACGACATCGTGATGGAGGTCAAGTCGGGTGAGGGCGGCGAGGAATCGGCGCTCTTCGCGGCCGACCTGGCGCGGATGTACGTGCGCTACGCCGAACGCCGCGGCTGGCGAGTCGAGGTTCTCGACGCGAACGTCTCGGACCTGGGTGGCTACAAGGACGCGACGTTGTCGATCAAGACCAAGGATCCGCTCGACGGCGTCTGGGCGCGGCTGAAGTTCGAGGGTGGCGTCCATCGCGTGCAGCGGGTGCCGGTCACCGAATCGCAGGGACGCGTGCATACCTCCGCGGCCGGCATTCTGGTGTATCCGGAGCCCGACGAGGTCGAGGAAGTGCAGATCGACGAAACCGATCTGCGCATCGACGTCTATCGCTCGTCCGGCAAGGGCGGTCAGGGTGTCAACACCACCGACTCCGCTGTCCGCATCACCCATTTGCCCACCGGCATCGTCGTCACCTGTCAGAACGAGCGATCGCAGTTGCAGAACAAGGCGCGTGCGATGCAGGTGCTCGCGGCGCGTCTGCAGGCGGCCGCTGAGGAAGTAGCCAACGAAGAGGCCTCGGCCGGCCGGGCCAGCCAGGTGCGTACCGTCGACCGCTCGGAGCGGATCAGGACGTACAACTACCCCGAGAATCGCATCACCGATCACCGCATCGGATTCAAAGCGCACAACCTCGACGCTCTGCTCGACGGTGACATGGACGCACTGCTCGACGCGCTCGCCAAGGCAGACCGCGACGCACGTATGCAAGCAGAGTAATTGCGGGACAACCGTTTTCGGTTCTCACGCTGCTGATCGAACGAATCTCGAGCTACCCTGGCGATCGGATTCGACCCGCCCGCGCGCCACGAAAGGCACACCCGAGATGAATCAGGCCTTGACCCCCGCAGGCGAGAACGCCGTCACCGAACTCGCCTCCCGCTACGGGGTGTCCACCGACGCCGTCCGCACCATGCTCGACGCCGTCAACAACGGCCGCGGCACCATGGCGCAGTTCAACATTCCCGAGCTCGGCGGCAGTGGGCAGTGGATGCGCGGCGGTATGACGATGGTGGGCAACATGTTCGATCACGGCCTGAAGAGTCGGGTCGACGGTTTGTGCCGCGATCTGTCCGCGGTGTTGGCGCAGCATCAGGTCTATCCGCCGAGAGATGCCGGTACGGGATCGTTCGGCGGCACTTCCTTCGGCGGGGGATCGTGGTGGCCGTCGGATCTGGGTTCGCCGAGTTCGAGCGGTGGCCAGAACGGATCGCAGTATGCGGTGTTTCCAGCATCTCGTCGCCTCGCTGTCCTCGTGGGAGGGGAATTGGCGGTGTACGACACCCTCGATCACTCCATCGGCGGAGTGCAACAGCAGCAGGGTGGGGGTCCGGGTTCGGTGGAGTTCACCAGCCAGTACGGCACGTTCACCGCGGCAAGTCTGCCGCGCGTCGACCAACGGTCCGCCGACGCGCCACCGCAGAACATGCCCTCCTCGCAGCAGCCGCAGCCGGCGGCACAGAACTTCGCGTCTGCGCAGTCGGGTTCACCTGCTCACACCGGTGTCGACATCTCGGACATCACCGCTGCGATCGAGGCGCTCGCCGGTCTGCATGCGAAGGGATTTCTGACCGACGACGAGTTCTTCGCAAAGAAGTCGGAGCTGCTGGGGCGGCTGTGAGTCCGGTGTCGGACCGCCGTGGCAGTCTGTAGAAGTGAGCCGCAAGCCGTTACGCCTAGCCATCCTCGAAGCGACGTCGATGCTCGAGGCCGCCGGTGTGCCGAGCCCTCGGGTGGATGCGGAGCTACTCGCCGCGCACCTCGTCGGAGTCGAACGCGGTCGGCTGGGGTTGGTGCCGTTGGTGGAGCCCGAGCTCGTCGAGGCGTACTTCCGAACAGTCGAGCAGCGCGCGAAACGTATTCCCCTGCAATACATCACGGGAACGACGTCCTTGGGAAATATCGATGTCGAGGTGGGCCCCGGGGTGTTCGTTCCACGTCCTGAAACCGAATTGCTGTTGGCGTGGGCGCTCGCTTTTCTCGAGAACGTCGGCCATCACCCGCCCGTGGTGCTGGACCTGTGCACGGGGTCGGGCGCGCTGGCGCTGGCCATCGCGAACGCACGCCCGGATGCCGTCGTGCACGCCGTCGAGCTCGATCCGTCGGCGTTGGCGTGGGCCCGGCGCAACGCGGATCTGCGTGCCGACCAGGGTGATTCGCCGATCACGTTGCATCACGGAGACGTCACTTCTCGGGAGCTGTTGACCGACCTCGACGGCTCGGTGGACATGATCGTCGCGAACCCGCCGTACATTCCGGACGGGGCGGAGCTCGATCCGGAGGTACTCGACCACGATCCGCACATCGCGCTCTTCGGCGGCGAGGACGGGTTGTCGGTCATCGAGCCGATGATCGGCAACATCGCGCGGTGGCTGCGTGTCGGCGGCGGAGTCGCCATCGAACACGACGACTCGAACGGGGAGGGCGTCGCTGCCCTGTTGTCTCGGCGACGAGTCTTCACCCAGGTCACCGAGCATCCGGACCTGGCCGGCCGACCCCGCTTCGTCGTGGCGGCACGGGCGACGCCGCCCTCTGCCTGAGCGGCAAGGCGGCAAGCCGGCGGCACCTGACATCACTTCGTTACCGAAGGTGGAAGGATAGGCGGAGTGAGTACCGTCTACGACTGCCGTGAAGCCGATGCGCGGGCTGCCGGATTGACCGCAGCGCGCGGTGCCCTCAAATCCGGTCGACTCGTCGTGATGCCCACCGACACGCTCTACGGGATCGCCGCCGACGCGTTCGACGGCAGCGCGGTCACCGACCTGCTGCGCGCCAAGGGGCGGGGACGCGATATGCCGGTCCCGGTCCTCGTCGGTTCGTGGAACACGATCGACGGCCTGGTGCAGAGCGTCCGGCCGCGGACCCGAGACCTGATTCGAGCCTTCTGGCCCGGTGCATTGAGCATCGTGGTCCAGCAGGCACCGTCGCTGGCGTGGGATCTGGGTGATGCTCAGGGAACCGTCATGCTCCGGATGCCGCTGCACCCGGTCGCGCTCGAGCTCCTTCGTGAAGTCGGTCCGCTGGCGGTGTCCAGTGCGAATATTTCGGGAAGTCCGCCCGCCACCACGGTGACGCAGGCGCGAGAACAACTCGGTGGATCTGCAGCGGTTTATCTCGACGGGGGGCCGGCCGACCACGCGGTAGCTTCCACCATCGTGGACCTGACCGGTGAGCACGCACGAATCCTGCGGGTCGGTGCCATTCCCACGGAGCAGATTGCCGAGGTTCTCGGTGTCACCGCCGAAAGCCTGGTCCCAGGAGCGTCCTGACATGCCCGTCCGTTCCGCATGAGCGTCGAGGTGCTTGCCCAGTCGAATCTGGGCGCAGGCGTTCCGATCCGCGAGCTGCTGCTTGTTTTCCTGACGGCCGCTGTCGTCACGTTCTTCGCCACCGGTGGCGTTCGAGTGGCCGCGATCAAGTTCGGCGCAGTCGCCATTCCTCGTGATCGTGACGTCCACGTACAGGCCACCCCCCGACTCGGGGGAGTGGGCATCTACGCCGGCATGCTCGCTGCGCTGCTGTTCGCCTCGCAGCTGCCCGCGTTGGCCCGCGGATTCGATGTCGCCTACAACCGCGACATTCCGGCTGCGCTGGTCGCAGGCTTCGTGATCGTGTTGGTCGGCGTCATCGACGACCGTTGGGGTCTGGACGCACTGACGAAGTTCGTCGGCCAGGTGACGGCGGCCGGCGTCCTGGTCATCATGGGTGTGAGCTGGGTCGTGCTCTACCAGCCCTGGGGCGGCGAGCCCGGCCAACCGGGCAGCACCCTGGTGCTCGACCAACTTCAGGCCGGACTGGTGACCGTTCTGATCACCGTCGTCATCGTCAACGCGATGAACTTCGTCGACGGCCTCGACGGGCTCGCAGCCGGACTCGGCCTCATTTCGTCGGTCGCGATCTGCATCTTTTCGGTGGGCCTGCTGCAGGAACAGGGAGGCGACGTCGGCGTCTACCCACCTGCCTTGATCGCGGCGGCGCTGGCCGGTGCCTGCCTGGGATTTCTGCCGCACAATTTCCAACCGGCGCGCATCTTCATGGGCGATTCGGGGTCCATGTTGATCGGGCTGACGCTGGCCACGATCTCGACGAGTGCCTCGGGGCGCATTCCGTTGACGGCCTACGGTCCACGCGATCTGCTGGGTCTGTTGTCGCCGCTCCTGTTGGTCGGTGCCGTGATGCTCATTCCGATACTCGATCTGTTGCTCGCCGTCGTTCGCCGCACTCGGGCCGGGCGAAGTCCGTTCAGCCCCGACAAGATGCATCTCCATCACCGACTCCTGCAGATCGGCCACTCGCATCGACGGGTGGTCCTGGTGATCTACCTCTGGGTCGGTGTGCTCGCGTTCGGTGCGGTCGGATCCTCGCTTCTCGACCGGCGCATCGTGGTGCTCCTCGTCGCTGCCGGTCTGGTGTTCGCGCTCGTCGTCACGGCTGTGCCCACTCTGCGGGTGGATCGATCGCCCGGATCCGAACGCCGGGGCGTCCGACGCCGCTGATCGGCTCGGTGGTTCTTCGGTCGTGTCCCGGCTGGTGCCGGCCACCGGGTGCCACTGGGTACTCTCGACAACTGTGACCTTCACCCCGCAGCCCATGCCCGACCAATTCGCACCGCTTCGTGCCGCGGTCCGCTACGGCCTCATCGGCCTGGTGGTGCTGACGGTGGTGAGCGTGGGGATTTCGGTTGCTGCTGCGGGAACTCCAGGATTGTGGGGATCGATCATCGGAGTGGCCATCGGGGGCGGGTTCGTCATCACGACCGCGCTGTCGGTGGCTCTGACCACGCGTTTTCCCGCGTCGGCCGTCGGAGCGCTGTTGCTCGGTGGGTGGTTGGTCAAGATGGTCATCGCGCTGATCGTGCTCGTGGCACTCAAGGATGCGGACTTCTACAACCGGTATTCGCTCGGGCTGACCATTCTGGGGGCTCTGGTGGTGGTCCTGGGCGCGGAGGTGTTCGGTGTCGTCAAGACGAAGGTGGGCTACGTCGACAGCGTTCCTGCCGACGGAAACCCCGACAAGTCGTAGTACGACAAGCTGTCGTAATCGGTTAAGCTGAGGGCCGCCTACACAACGTCGTAGTTCTGTTGATAAAGTTTGCATCAAGCGATGGGCAAGACCGGGACGAAAGAGACTTTTTCCCCGGACTGGACCCCCGCAGGTAACCATCAGCGTGAGCTTCCTTACAGTAGGCCCGGAGTCACAGACTTCGGCAACGTAGGGTTTCGCCCTGAGAGTTGCCGAGTCGACGTGAGTCGCCGACACCCGACAGACGCTTGGCCGATGAAGACCGGGCCTCAGCCTCTGACGATTGCGAGCCGATTTTCGTCGACTTGATAGATCGTCATTGTCCGATCGAACCGCAGCCGTACTCGGTTGCGGCCCGAACACGGGAGAGACCGCTGAGCGTCACCACTCTGGCTGCGGAGTTCCATCCGCCGTCACTATCCGATTTCTTTCCTCCCGCGGTGCTGTTCGAGGGAACCCCGTTCGAGCTCGACCGGCTGATGCTCATCCGCATCCTGATGTCGGCTCTGCTGATCGTCTTCATGCTGATCGCTCTGCGCAGCCCCAAGATCGTTCCTCGCGGAATTCAGAACGTCGCCGAGATCGCTCTCGACTTCGTCCGGATCCACGTGGCCGAGGATGTCCTCGGCAAGGAACAGGGACGCCGCTTCCTGCCCGTCATCATGACGATCTTCTTCACGGTCTTCGCGGTGAATCTCAGCGCGGTCATACCGTTCCTGAACATCTCTGCCAACGCCCGCATCGGTCTGCCGATCGTGTTGGCCGCAGTGGCGTACATCGCGTTCGTCTACGCCGGTGTGAAGAAGTTCGGTGCAGCCAAGTTCGTCAAGGGCACGATCGTGATCCCGGGTATTCCGAAGGCCATGCACGTGCTGCTGATCCCGCTCGAGTTCATCTCGAACTTCGTGCTTCGCCCGTTCACGTTGACGGTGCGTCTGCTGGCCAACATGCTCGCCGGTCACATCATGCTCGTGCTGTTCTTCAGCGCCACGCAGTTCTTCCTCTTCGAGGCCTCTGCCGGCCTGAAGATCTTCGCCGCACCCTCGCTGATCATGGGCTTCCTGTTCACGATGTTCGAGATGCTCGTGATCTTCCTGCAGGCATACATCTTCGCGCTGCTGACGGCGATCTACATCGATCTGTCGCTGCACGCCGACTCGCACTGACCGACCAACAGACCGAACTAGCTACACCGCCACCTCCGACACCCGGATGTGGACCGAAGAAAGGGAACGGAAAACCGAATGAGCCTTGAAGTTCTGGCCCAGGCGCAGGAAATCACCGCAAACGGATACGGCGCCATCGGCTACGGCCTCGCAGCGATCGGTGGTGGCATCGGCCTCGGCCTCGTCGTCGCCAAGAACATGGAAGCAACCGCTCGCCAGCCCGAGCTGGCCGGTCAGCTCCGTACGACCATGTTCCTCGGCATTGCATTCACCGAGTCCCTCGCCCTGATCGGCCTCGTCGCCGGCTTCATTCTCTGAGAGCGCGATGACAAACGCGATAACGCTGCTCGCAGCCGGGGCGGAGGGGGAGGAATCCCAGAACCCGCTGCTGCCCGCAACATACGACATCGTTTGGTCGATCGTCTGTGTCGTGATCATCGGCTTCCTGTTCTGGAAGTACGTCGTACCGCGTTTCCAGACGGTCCTCTCCGAGCGTTCCGAGCTCATCGAAGGCGGAATCAAGAAGGCCGAGCAGGCACAGGCAGAGGCGAAGGCTGCTCTCGAGCAGTACCACGCTCAGCTCGCCGACGCCCGTTCCGAGGCTGCGCAGATCCGCGAGGAAGCGCGCACCCAGGGGCAGGCGATTCTCGCCGAGATGAAGGAAAAGGCGCAGGAAGAGAGCGATCGGATCGTGGCCGCAGGCCACAGTCAGCTCGTTGCTCAGCGTCAGCAGATCGTCACCGAACTTCGTGGCGACCTCGGACGTACGGCCGTCGAACTCGCCGAGAAGGTCATCGGAGAGCAGCTCTCCGATGACGCGAAGCGTTCCAGTTCGATCGATCGCTTCCTCAACGAGCTGGATTCCGTCACCGCGGACTCCGCATCAGGAAAGTGAGTCGAACCATGTACGCAACTTCTCGTGAGGCGCTCGCCCGCACACGGTCGGTCGCCCACGAAGCTCTGGGGTCCGCGTCGGGCGGCGAGGCAACGGCCGTCGCCGCTCAGACCGGTGCCGAGTTGTTCGCCGTCGTCGAGACTCTCGACGCGCAGCGCACGTTGCGTACCGCTCTCGCCGACTCCTCGGTCGAGGGCGATCGACGAAGCGCTCTGGCCGGAGAGGTCTTCTCCGGCCAGGTGTCGAGCGCAACGGCGACCATCGTCAAGGCTGCGGCCGGCGAAAGCTGGTCCACCGCCCGTGACCTGCTGAACTCGCTGGTCGAGCTGGGACGCGAAGCTCTGCTCCGCGCTGCTGCCGATCAGGACCAGCTGGACACGGTCGAGGACGAGCTGTTCCGGCTCGGCCGCATCGTGGCTGCCAACCCGCAGCTCGAGCAGGCATTGTCGGATCGCTCCAAGCCGGCACAGGCCAAGCGCGAACTGCTGGGTCGTCTGCTCTACGGCAAGGTCACCGCGGTCACCGAGGCGCTCGCGGTGCAGGCCGTCACGCGTCCACGGAAGGCGGCACCCGCCGACGTTCTGAACGGACTGGCAGATCTGGCCGCCGAACAGCGCGACCGCGCAGTTGCACACGTACGCAGCGCAGCCCCACTGAGCGACAGTCAGCTCGAAAAGCTGACCGCAACCTTGACCCGCACGTACGGCAAGCAGGTCACGGTGCACGTAGAGGTCGATACCGAACTGCTCAGCGGACTTGTCGTTCGTATCGGCGACGAGGTCATCGACGGTAGCGGGGCAGGCCGCCTCGCTGCATTGCGAAAGACGCTCAAATAGTCCGACACGGACACAGTAACGAGAAGAATTGCCTCGGCATTCGAGGCTTTTCATACCGCGATCATTCGAAGGAAGAGCAGGAAACACTATGGCGGAGCTGACGATCTCCTCCGACGAGATCCGTAGCGCGATCGATAACTTCACCGCGAGCTACTCACCGGAGTCTTCCCGCGAGGAGGTCGGCACGGTTACGGACACGAGCGACGGAATCGCTCACGTGTCCGGATTGCCGTCGGCGATGTCCAACGAACTCCTGGAGTTCCCGGGCGGAGTCCTCGGTGTCGCGTTGAACCTGGATGCCACCGAAATCGGTGCCGTCATCCTCGGTGACTACGAGCACATCGAAGAAGGCCAGGAAGTCAAGCGCACCGGAGACGTGCTGTCGGTCCCCGTGGGCGACGGCTACCTCGGTCGCGTCGTGGACCCGCTGGGCAAGCCCATCGACGGCCTCGGCGACATCGAGTCCTCCGAGACCCGCGCCCTCGAATTGCAGGCTGCCTCGGTGCTCGAGCGCCAGCCCGTCGAGGAGCCGCTGCAGACCGGCATCAAGGCGATCGACGCCATGACCCCGATCGGCCGCGGCCAGCGTCAGCTCATCATCGGCGACCGCAAGACCGGCAAGACTGCAGTCTGCATCGACGCGATCCTGAACCAGAAGGCGAACTGGGAGAGCGGCGACGACAAGAAGCAGGTTCGCTGCATCTACGTCGCCATCGGCCAGAAGGGCTCCACGATCGCAGGCGTCAAGGCTGCACTCGAAGAGCAGGGCGCACTCGAATACACCACCATCGTCGCCGCACCCGCGTCCGACTCGGCCGGATTCAAGTGGCTCGCTCCGTACACCGGCTCGGCCATCGGCCAGCACTGGATGTACCAGGGCAAGCACGTCCTCATCGTGTTCGACGACCTGACCAAGCAGGCCGAGGCCTACCGCGCGATTTCGCTGCTGCTGCGTCGCCCGCCGGGCCGCGAGGCATACCCCGGTGACGTCTTCTACTTGCACTCCCGCCTGCTGGAGCGTTCGGCGAAGCTGTCCGACGAGCTCGGTGGCGGATCGTTGACGGCACTGCCGATCATCGAGACCAAGGCCAACGACGTCTCCGCGTACATCCCGACCAACGTCATCTCCATCACCGACGGCCAGGTCTTCCTGGAATCGGACCTCTTCAACAAGGGCGTCCGTCCCGCCATCAATGTCGGTATCTCGGTTTCCCGAGTCGGCGGCGCTGCGCAGACCAAGGGCATGAAGAAGGTCTCCGGATCCCTTCGTCTCGAGCTTGCTCAGTTCCGTGAGCTCGAAGCCTTCTCGGCGTTCGCGTCCGACCTCGATGCGGCGTCCAAGGCGCAGCTCGAGCGCGGCGCTCGCCTGGTCGAGCTGCTCAAGCAGGATCAGTACGCACCGGTTGCCGTCGAAGACCAGATCGTCTCGATCTGGCTCGCAGGCCAGGGCACGTACGACTCCGTTCCGGTCGGCGATGTTCGCCGCTTCGAGACCGAGCTGCTCGAAGATCTGCACCGCAACGCAAGCGGCGTCTACGACAGCATTGCCGGTGGCAAGGCTCTCGACGACGACAACCAGAAGGCACTGACCGAAGCGACCGAGAAGTTCAAGGCCGGCTTCGTGGACTCGGACGGCAACCGCGTCGTCAACGAGGCCGAGGCAGACACTCTGAACGCCGACGAGGTCAGCCAGGAGCAGGTCAACGTCACCCGCAAGACAGTCAGCAAGTAGGCCGGCGATGACAGGTGACATGACGAGCACAGAAGGGAGCGTGAACAGCTAGATGGCAAGCATTCTCGAGCTTCGCTCCCGTATCAAGTCGGTCAACTCGACGAAGAAGATCACCAAAGCGCAAGAGTTGATCGCAACTTCGCGAATCACCAAGGCGCAGGCCCGCGTTGCCGCATCGAAGCCGTACGCGGAAGAGATCACGAAGGTGCTCTCCGCGCTGGCGAGTGCATCGAGCTCGCTCGATCACCCGTTGCTCAACGAGCGACCAGAGCCCAAGCGTGCCGCAGTCCTGGTCGTGACCAGTGACCGCGGTATGTGCGGTGGCTACAACTCCAACGTCCTCAAGGAAACGGAGGAGCTCTTCCAGCTCCTGCGCTCCGAGGGCAAGGACCCGGTCATCTACGTGCTCGGCGCAAAAGGCTTGGGCTACTACACGTTCCGTGAGCGGGACGTGAAGGGTGCCTGGACGGGCTTCTCGCAGGAACCCGGATACGCCGATGCAGCGAAGGCCAGTAAGCATCTGGTCGAGCTGTTCATGGCGGGTTCGGGCACCGAGGTGGAGGCTCCCAACGGTGAAGGCACCGTCGAGGGCGTGGACGAGTTGCACATCGTCTACACCCGCTTCGTGTCGATGCTCACGCAGAAGCCCGAAGTTCGCCGGATGGCACCACTCGAAATCTCGTACACCGACGAGGAATTCGAGATGGGTGCGGACGCGTTGACCGACTCACCGACCGCGGATGTGCAGGCACAGTACGAGTTCGAGCCGGAGGCAGGCACTCTGCTCTCGGCGCTGCTGCCCAAGTACATCAGCACCAGGATCTATGCGTCGTTGCTCGATGCAGCAGCGTCGGAGTCCGCGGCGCGTCGTACCGCCATGAAGGCAGCGACGGACAACGCGAACGAATTGGTCGAGACCTTGAGCCGTCAGGCCAACCAGGCTCGGCAGGCCCAGATCACCCAGGAAATCAGCGAAATCGTCGGTGGCGCCAACGCGTTGGCCGACAGCGCAGGAAGTGACTAAGCAATGACCGCAGCAGTAGCCCAAGAGAACGCGAGCGGAGCGGACACACAGTCCGGCCGTGTCGTTCGGGTCATCGGCCCCGTTGTGGACGTCGAGTTCCCGCGCGGCTCGATTCCCGCACTGTTCAACGCCCTGAACGCAGAGATCACTCTGCCGACCGTGGCCAAGACCCTGACGCTCGAGGTTGCACAGCACCTCGGTGACAACTTGGTCCGCACCATCTCGATGCAGCCCACCGACGGCCTCGTCCGTGGCACGGCTGTCGTCGACTCCGGCAAGCCGATCTCGGTTCCCGTCGGTGACGTCGTCAAGGGCCACGTGTTCAACGCCCTCGGTGACTGCCTGGACACCCCCGGACTCGGCCGCGACGGCGAGCAGTGGGGAATCCACCGCAAGCCACCAGCCTTCGATCAGCTCGAGGGCAAGACCGAGATCCTCGAGACCGGCATCAAGGTCATCGACCTGCTGACGCCGTACGTCAAGGGCGGAAAGATCGGTCTGTTCGGTGGTGCCGGTGTCGGCAAGACCGTGCTGATCCAGGAAATGATCACCCGTATCGCACGCGAGTTCTCGGGCACCTCGGTGTTCGCAGGAGTCGGCGAGCGTACTCGTGAGGGCACCGACCTTCACCTCGAGATGGAAGAGATGGGCGTCCTCCAGGACACCGCCCTCGTCTTCGGACAGATGGACGAGCCGCCCGGCACGCGTATGCGCGTGGCGTTGTCGGCACTGACCATGGCGGAGTACTTCCGCGATGTGCAGGGCCAGGACGTGCTGCTGTTCATCGACAACATCTTCCGCTTCACGCAGGCAGGTTCGGAGGTGTCGACCCTTCTCGGTCGTATGCCGTCGGCCGTCGGTTACCAGCCCACGCTGGCGGACGAGATGGGTGAGCTCCAGGAGCGCATCACCTCGACCCGTGGCCGCTCGATCACCTCGCTGCAGGCGATCTACGTCCCCGCCGACGACTACACCGACCCGGCTCCGGCCACGACGTTCGCGCACCTCGATGCGACGACCGAACTGTCGCGTCCGATCTCGCAGATGGGTATCTACCCCGCTGTGGACCCGCTGAGCTCGACCTCGCGCATCCTCGAGCCCGGCATCGTCGGTGCCGAGCACTTCCGCGTCGCCAACGAGGTCAAGCGCATCCTGCAGAAGTACAAGGAGCTGCAGGACATCATCGCCATCCTCGGTATGGACGAGCTTCAGGAAGAGGACAAGGTTCTGGTCGGCCGCGCACGCCGTCTCCAGAAGTTCCTCGGCCAGAACTTCATCGTTGCCGAGAAGTTCACCGGCGAGGCCGGTTCGGTCGTGTCCCTCTCGGACACCATCGAGGCGTTCGACAAGGTCACCAAGGGTGAGTACGACCACCTTCCCGAGCAGGCCTTCAACAGCTGTGGTGGTCTCGACGACGTCGAGGCAGCCGCGAAGAAGATGGCCGGAAAGTAGACCGACGTGACTTCTTCCGAGAAGAGCGGCATGGAGGTCTCCCTGGTCGCTGTGGAGCAGAAGCTGTGGTCCGGTACTGCGACCATCGTCAGTGCTCAGACCACCGAAGGTGAGATCGGCATCATGGCCGGCCACGAGCCTGTCCTCGGCCAGCTGGTCGAGGCGGGCACGGTGTCGATCACGACGACCGACGGCGAGAAGATCATCGCTGCGGTGCACGGTGGCTTCCTGTCGGTGACGGGTAAGACCGTCACAGTGCTGGCGGAGTCCGCCGATTTCGCCGACGACATCGATGTCGAATCGGCACGGGCTGTAGTGGCAGAGAACGGCGACGACCTCGAGGCCATTGCGGTGGCCAAGGGACGTATCCGCGCTGTCGAGCGGTCCTAGGTTCACGAGAAGCCGCGACGAGACCTGCGATGCACTCCGGATTGATTGCTCTGATCATTCTGGTTGTGCTGCTCGCAGGGCTCGTCGCGGCTTTTGCGTATCGTCTGGCCGTGCTGCGGCGAGGTGGTACGGCAGCGATCATGCGTGTGCTGCCGTCCGAGGGCGGTGCCGGTTGGCGGCACGGCATCATTCGGTACGGCGACAACACGTTGGTGTTCTTCAAGCTGTCCAGTCTGCGGCCCGGGCCCGATCATCGGCTCGGTAGACAGGACGTTCAGGTGGGGGACCGACGGGCCCCACGCGACACCGAGTTCGACATCATGACTCCGGACATCGCTGTGTTGGAGTTGTCGGACAACGGCAAGAAGTACGAAATGGCACTGGACAGAAGTGCGTTGACCGCTTTCCTGTCCTGGGTGGAGTCACGCCCGTCGGGGCGCTCTCGCCGCCGTCGGCCGGCGGCCTGAACGGGTCGCTTGCCGGAAATCAGTCGGTATCGGTACCTGTCGAGCGGCTCGCTCCGGGTACCCACTGCACGTCGCCCTCCGGGTTTGCGTACCTGCTCAGGATGAACAGCAGGTCCGAGAGCCTGTTGAGGTACTTGGCCGGCAGATCGCTCGTCGTTTCCGGGGAGGCGTGAACCGCTGCCCAGGCCGACCGCTCCGCGCGCCGAGCCACGGTGCGCGCAACGTGCAGCAACGCTCCCAGAGGTGTTCCGCCGGGCAGGATGAACGACGTCAACGCCGGTAGCTCGTCGTTGAATTCGTCGCACCAGGCTTCGAGGCGGTCGACATAACTCTGATCGATCCTCAGCGGTGGGTATTCCGGATTGTCGACGACAGGCGTCGACAGATCGGCACCGGCGTCGAACAGATCGCTCTGAACGGTCCGGATGACGGTCCGCACGGATTCACTCGGATTTCCCAGTGCCAGTGCGACTCCGAGGCTCGCATTGGTCTCGTCGCAATCTGCATAGGCGATCAGCCGCTCGTCGTTCTTGGAGACCCTCGAGAAATCGCTCAATCCCGTGGTCCCGTCGTCGCCGGTCCGAGTGTAGATGCGCGTGAGGTGAACGGCCATGCGGCTACGGTACCGCGCGGGTGCCGGTCGGTACCGCTGGCTACGCTGTCGAAGTGAGTGAACGCTTTTTGGTCAACGGTGGTAATCGCCTCGTGGGTGAGGTGGCGGTCGGTGGTGCGAAGAACAGCGTCCTCAAGCTGATGGCCGCGGCCCTGCTCGCCGAGGGAACCAGCACGATCACCAACTGTCCCGACATCCTGGATGTTCCGCTGATGGCGGAGGTGCTGCGCGGACTCGGGTGCGAGGTGGAGCTCGACGGCTCGGTCGTCCACATCACGACCCCGGCCATGCCGAAATACCACGCCGATTTCGCGGCTGTTCGCCAGTTCCGAGCGTCGGTCTGTGTCCTCGGCCCTCTCGTCGCGCGGTGCAAGCGAGCGGTGGTGGCATTGCCGGGCGGTGACGCCATCGGGTCGCGTCCGCTGGATATGCACCAGTCCGGACTGCAGTTGCTGGGGGCGCGCAGCGAAATTCAACACGGATGCGTCGTTGCGGAAGCCGACGAGTTGCGCGGCGCGAACATCAGGTTGGCTTTCCCCTCTGTGGGAGCGACGGAAAACATCCTGATGGCGGCTGTGCTCGCTACCGGTGAGACCGTGATCGACAACGCGGCACGCGAACCGGACATCGTCGACGTGTGCAACATGCTCAACGAGATGGGTGCCGATGTCCGGGGCGCAGGCACCTCGACCCTCACCATCCGGGGTGTCAGCGCGTTGAAGCCGACGACTCATCGCGTCATCGGCGACCGAATTGTCGCTGCTACGTGGGGAATCGCGGCCGCGATGACGCGCGGGGACGTTCGCGTGCGTGGGGTCAACCCAAAGCACCTGTCGCTCGTGCTGGACAAGCTGCGGTCTGCGGGTGCCGAGGTGACCAGCGAACCGGACGGCTTCCGCGTCGTTCAGCACGAACGGCCGCGAGCAGTGAACTTTGCGACGCTGCCGTACCCCGGGTTCCCGACGGATCTGCAACCGATGGCTATCGGGCTCGCAACCGTCGCCGACGGGACGTCGATGATCACCGAGAACGTGTTCGAGGCACGCTTCCGGTTCGTCGAGGAGATGATCCGACTGGGCGCTGATGCGCGTACCGATGGCCACCATGCTGTGGTTCGCGGTGTTCCCCAACTTTCCAGTGCGCCGGTGTGGTCTTCGGACATTCGAGCTGGGGCCGGGCTGGTCCTGGCCGGGCTGGTGGCGGACGGTACGACCGAAGTGCACGACGTGTTCCACATCGACAGGGGCTATCCGCGATTCGTGGAAAACCTGACCGCTCTCGGCGGGAGCATCGAGCGGGTCAGCTGACCGACCTCTTCTCGAGAGCGTCGACCAGCACCCGGAGCGCGCGCTCGAATCGATCGTCCGCCACCGACCCGTAGCCGATTACGATGCCACCATCGGTGGTCGGCGATCGCGTCGAATGTGCGAGTGTCGGCAGATCGACCCCGCTGTCCGCGCAGTCGGCTGCAATATCGCGTGCAACGTCTGCGTCGAGCTTGAGCACCGTGTGCAGCCCGGCACCGACGCCCCGAAGTTCGCCGAATGGCGCCAGCGCAGCGGCGACGACGCGGTCACGTGCCCGATAGATCCGACGTGCCGTGCGTACGGACCGGTCCCATTCGCCGTCGCGCAACAGCGAGGTCATGGCCTGCTGGACGGGAACCGACGGGAAGTCGCCGATGGCGCGACGTGTGTCGGTGATGCGCTCGACCATCGACGGGGGAGCCACCATCCATCCGAGGCGTACGCCGGCACCCAGCGTCTTCGATACCGTTCCCAGGTAGACGGCACGGTCCGGAACGAGCTCGGTGACGGTGGTCAAAGGTGCTATGCCATAACGGAATTCGGAATCGTAGTCGTCCTCGATGATGGTGGTTCCGGTACTTCGCGCCCAGTCCGCCAGGGCCCGCCGACGACCGATGGGCATGAGTCCGCCGGTGGGGTACTGGTGTGAGGGGGTGACGTAAACGGCCGGGGTGCCGTGAGGAACCGATTCGAGCTCGTCGACGACAAGGCCCTCGCGGTCGACGGGGATGTCGTGAACGGACCACCCGCGGTGTGTAGCGAGGGCAGCAGCAGCCCGGTATCCCGGATTCTCCAGTGCGAGAACATGTTCGACGCCGACGTTTGCAGAGAGGGCACCCAGTGCCAGGTCCAGACCGTGAATGCTGCCCGTGGTGATGACGATCGAATCCGCGGTGGTGTGCAGCCCGCGTGCACGGCCGAGCAAGTCTGCAATGCGCTTGCGCAAGTCGAGTGAGCCGGCCGGATCGGGATAGTCGCCCGGTGGGGGAGAGCCACCGACGTCTCGCCATGCCCGCTTCCACGCATCGGATGCGCGAGGCGGAGTCCACGGTATTCCGGGGCGCAGCGAAATGCGCTGAGTAGTGGGTGGGCCTTCCTGTGCTCGGTGCAGCCTGTGGTCCGACCGAACGGCATGCGGAACATCTCGGACGTAGTTGCCGGATCCGCGACGTGCCTCGAGCCATCCTTCGGCGACGAGCTGCTCGTACGCCTTCTCCACCACCGCACGAGCCAGGCCCATTTCGACGGAAAGTGCTCTGGTACTGGGCAATCGGACGCCCGGCTCGAGCTCGCCGCGATCGATGGCCGCCCGGATACCGTCGGCCACCTGAACGGGCAACGTGCGGCGGTCGGCTCGATCGATCGCGATCGACAGGGCATTCGGCGGCAAGGTCATCGTGCGTCACCTGTCCATGGCAGAAAGTGGCCTAGCATTATTGCTCCCTATTGGACCATGACAGTGAGCCAGCGGGGCGGCACTCTGGTGGCATGACGGCCGACGAAACACTTCTGTCCCCAACATCCAGAACCACCGTGGTCCGAGGTCGGCAGCGTGCGCAGTCGGAGCGGACGGCATTGCTCGACGTGCTCCGATCGGCTCGCCTCTGTCATATGGGGGTGCTGGTGGGCAACGTGCCACGCGTGCTCCCGACCGTGTTCGGCCTGGATCCGGAGGGGCCGGACCGGGCGGGAACCCTGTACCTCCATGGTTCGGTCGCCTCTCGAAGCCTGATGGAGGCACCTGATCACGACATCTGCGTGACGGTCACGGTTGTCGACGGGTTGGTCCTGGCCCGGTCCGCGTTCCATCACTCGATGAACTACCGAAGCGCCGTCATCGTGGGACGGCCGCGTCGAGTGGAGGACGAGGACGAACGGGCACGGGCATTGGACGCCATAGTCGATCAGGTCGTTCCGGATAGAAGCACACATCTGCGAGCGCATACGAGGAAAGAGCTTGCGGCGACGAGTGTGTTGGCACTTCCGCTGTACGAAGCATCGGTGAAAGCGCGGACCGGCGGACCGCACGACGACGAGGCCGACATTGCGGCAGGTGAAGTGTGGGCGGGTGTGATTCCGATCGGTGAATACGTCGGCACTGCAGAACGTGGAGAAGATGTGGAACCGAACCTCGATGTGCCCGACCATGTTCTGGCGTTGTCCCGCTCGTGAAACCCGTTTCTGTCGACTGTTCGCAAGATATGGCTGGCGTCACATGCGGGGATGTGCCGGCCGAATGCGAGGCCTTCTTGCGCACAGGTTCTCCGACCTGCGCGGATGCCGGCGGTAACTCGATCCACCTGCCGATTTGCGTGTGTGGGGTTGGTGGCGTAACTTTTGTCGAGTCAGAGCGACGGACACCGACCCGGTCTTCACGGACTGGGTGAACGAGGTTGGACGTGTGGCTCGGCAGGTTTTATCCCCCAAGAGTCGGGCCTTGTGTCCGAGACCAAGCTGGGATAGGCTGGAACAGTTGCCCTTGAGGCCTACGGATCGTGTGTTCGTGGGGTTCGAGTGTGTGCGTGTTCTTTGAGAACTCAACAGTGTGTCGATGAATGTCAGTGCCGAATTTTATTTGGTGAAAGCATTCGATGTATCAGCCATCCGCTTGTG
>NZ_NOYR01000002.1:0-28008 GCF_002258885.1 Rhodococcus sp. 06-1474-1B
GGGGCGAACTGGGGGGAGGGGAGACCGAATCTAGAGTTGGCGCAATTTCCGCTCGAATGCGTCGATGCGTGTGGTGTCCTCGAAGAAGTCCTCTTGCGAGACGATTTTGCCCCAACTGGTGCGGACCAGGAGCACCGTTCGGTTGCTGTACAACTCGGTGCCGTCGGCTGCGTGTGCTTGGTCGTCGAAGCGGACGAGGAGGGTCATGCGCCAGGGGGCTCCGCCGCTGTAGATTTCCGTGACCTGCCCGCGGATGCCGGCGGCGACGAAGTCCTGGAAGAACTTTTCGATTGCCGGTCGTCCGCGGTGGGTGCCCGACCATCGGCTGTCACCGTCGGCGAATTTGAGCACCGCGTCTCGGTGGAACGACGAGAGCAGTGGGCGATAGTTTCCGTTGTTGAGCGCCTCGATGTCTCGCTGCAACTTGAGGGTCAGCACTCGCATCAGCAGAAGCTTGCATGCGAAGGCCGTCGAGATGCCGGCCAGAAATCTCAGTTGCATGGCTATACGTTTGCTTACCGTTCACCGACGTGTCAATCGAGTGGGACGTTTCGAGACCCGGCTTCACCCAGGTCGGTGGTGGTGCTGTTCACCATCTTTTCGAGTTCGCAGCCCGGCCGATACCGTCGATGACGACTCACACCGATCGTGTACTTCGCTTCGGTTCAGAGAACATCGCAGAGTGAAGGTTCCAAGCGTAGGCATGCTCTGCAAGGATGGACTGGTGAGGGGACGAACGTGAGCGCATGTCGTTCGTCGGTAGCGGTCCGGCCGAATCCCGGGGGGCCCAGATGGACTCCATAGCTGCGTTCTGGTGCCACGCAGATGACTGCGAGCCTGCTCTGATGCGGTCGGAGATGAATCAGTTGCTCTCGGCGACAAGGCTTTCCCGAGCACAGACACTGTTCGAACGTGCGTCGCTCGAGGATTTTCTGGGCGAAGAATCGGCTGCGATTCCGTTGTACGAGGCGGCGCTGTCGAGTGGGCTCGATTCCGCGCACGAGAGCAAGGCCAGAATTCAGCTCGCCAGTTCGCTGCGTAATGTCGGCCGACTCCAGGAGGCGTCGCGTGTGTTGGAAGACTTCGAGTTTTCCGACGAATTCTCCTCTGCGCGAGATGCATTCATTGCCCTGATCCTGTGGGATCTGGGCGATGGTGCTGGCGCGCTGAAGGCGGCACTGCAGGCAGCGAAGCCTGCGCTCGGCACATACCGTCGCGCAATCGGAACTTATGCCGACGACCTCCCTACCGACAGGCCGAGGAACAGCGGCACCGACGACCGTGTTGCCCACCATGATCGTGCCAGTTCGTTCGACGACCCCGAGGTGAAGCCATGACCAGCGGAGCATTCGATCCACACGACCTCCTCGAGCGCAGCCGACTCGGCGTACTCGCCACGATAAAAGCGAGCGGCCTGCCGCAACTGTCGCCGGTGACGCCGTTCTACGATCGCACCGAGCGAACAATCAAGATTTCGGTCACCGAAGGACGAGCGAAAACGGCCAACCTACGCCGAGACCCGCGCGCTGCACTCGAAGTGACCAGCGCCGACGGCAAGGCCTGGGCAACAGCAGAAGGATCCGTCATTCTCACCGGACCGGGCGCGAACCCGAACAGCCCCGAAATCGATGCGCTGGTCGACTACTACCGCGCCGCCGCCGGAGAGCACCCCGACTGGAACGAATACCGCGCCGCAATGGCCGCGGATCGCCGAGTTCTGGTGACCATCGCCGTCGACCACGTCTACGGCGAAAGCCTCACCTGATCGCCTAGGCAGTCCACTCGATGTGCCATTGACCCCCGAAAAGGCCACTGAATGTGCCACTGAGTGCACTGGGGTCGGTGCACATCCGCCTCTGTCATGTGAGTTGGTAGACGTCCAGTTCGACGGAATTCGGTAAACGTTCACCGGTGGCCACGAAGAGTGTCCCGTTCATCCAGCTGAGGGAGTCGGCGGACGTCGACAGTCGGGGAAGGGTGCGGAAGTAGATTCGGTCGGCGGGAACCTGCTCGCCGCGAGTCAATGCGTCGATGTCCTGTTCGCTGCCGGTGCGAACCCCGACGTTGTGGACCGAGATCCGTTCGCCTGTGTCGGTCTCGAGTGCATATCGGGCGTCGAGTTCGGTGACAGTGGCCGATCTGAGGACCTGGTGGTCGGCGCCGCCGGCCAGGACGCGTCCTCGTATCACCGGCCCGTCGACGGTCCCACCGAGGATCGGCACGAGGCGTCGATGTCCGTCGCTGACCTGGCCGAGATCGATGGGCTCCCCGACCGTGACGGACAAGTGCGCGACGAACGTCAGATCGGGGCGCACGTCAGTTCGTTCGGTCCGCGAAGCCGTCGGGAAGATCGCCAGGTGCGACGGACACGATGGTCTCGTCGTCGGCTCCGACGTTCTCGAAGAGCGTGATCGTGGCGAACTCGGGGACGACATAGATGGGGTAGGTCGGTCCGGCGTCGCGGTACGCACGCATTTCGTCGAGGTGATCGTTCTGGTAGAGGACCGTTTTGGTTCCGTCCAATTCGATCCACTGCGGGAAGAAGATGGTTCCGTGCAGACGACGCTTGCCTGGGATGACGTTGACGACGACCGAGGTTCCGGTGGGCTCGTTCCATGAGATCTTGTAGACGTCGTCGTCGAGCTTGACGAGATCGACTTCCTGGTCTTTGACCCAGCGTCCGCCGACCATGCCGGTGTGAATTCGGTAGTCGATCGTGGTCGCGTTCTTGACATACATCTCGTACTGCCAGCTGTTGGCGTACGTGTAGATGAAGCGATGCCCGACGATGCCGCTCAGATCTTGGCTGGGGATGGGGTTCTCGACTGTGGTCATGGTCTTCATTTTGTCACAAAACTATGTTTGCGGCAAAACTATCTGTGCGATCATCGACGTATGGACTCCACCGCAACGGAATTGGGCCGACAGCTGGGGCCCCTGCGGCGATCACTGCTCCGGGCGACGCGGGATGTCGCGCAGTTGCCCGACATCGCCGACTCGCACATCGAGGTGATGCGAGCCCTCGCAGCAGAACCGTCCATGAGTCCGGGACGCCTTGCCACCCGCCTCAACCTGGCCCGATCCACCGTGAGCAACCTGATCAGAGCGATGGTCGACGCCGGCCTGGTGGAAAGATCGATCACCGCCGGTGACCTTCGAGGGGCGACACTCACCGCATCGCCGAAAGCTGTGAAGCTCCTCGCCGAATACGACGCGGCGAGCTCCCGAGTACTCGCGGACGCACTGGACGAACTGAGTCGACACAACCGCGAAGCCATCGCCGCAGCTCTGCCGGCCTTGGCGGAAATCACCAGCATCCTCTCCCGCCGCAGCTCCTGATTCTCGGCGGTGCGTCCGCACCCATGCAGTCCACTCGATGTGCCATTGACCCCCGAAAAGGCCACCGAATGTCACATTGAGTACCGGGATGTCGTGCTAATGGTCCCTGTTTCGATCAGCGACGCGTGTTGATGTCGAGGACAAGCCGAGGAGTGCGCATCTGACCGACTGTCGACCACCAGCGGTGTGCGGGATACGACAGTCGAACCACGAAGTAGTTGACGAATTCGACAACGGCGAACAGCCACACGACGAGCAGTGCGACGCCAATTCCGGCGCTCGACGGGAACCATACGACGACACCGATGAGCCCAACCGCCAACAGTGGGACGTTTGCGACTCGACATACGCGAAAGATCGCGCGAATGACCGGTGGCATCGGGTTGAGTTCGACCCAGGATCGCGCCATCAACCAATAAACTCCCGCCTGCACGAGGACGGCGAGCAACGGGACGAGAGCAGACCACATGGCGAGTGAGTCCTCTCTGTCGTCGAGTCGTGGTTCTGCCATGGTGAGCGCAATCGAAGCAAACACCGCTGCGGCGGACAGCTCACCCAGGCCGAGCGACAGATACCTTCGCCGCAACGCGTTCCGGCGACCACTGGACATCACGCCAGATTAGTCATGAGTTGGCAGCGACACCCGCCCCCACAGTCCACCGGATGTGCCATTGACCCCCGAAAAGGCCACCAAATGTCACATTGAGTAGCCAGGGCGGGCGGGGAGTCATTGGTTGCGGGCAACCGGGATCCAGAGTTCTCCGGCTCCCGATGACCAGTCGGGTGTGTTGTCGGTGACGGTCAGAATTTCCGGGCCGGGGGTGATGTGGAAGGGGTGGGAGGGGAACCATTCGCTGAATGCGTCGGCCCAGAGTTGTTGTAGTGCTGGGGCGAGTGCGGTGTCGCTGCGTGTTTCGAAGACCGCCCATGTCGATGCGGGGACGCTGAGGGAGTCCAGGTCGGCCGGTATGGGGGCTGTGGTGGCGACGGCGAAGTAGTAGTCGAAGAGACTGCCGTCGGTTCGGTCGGCCTCGAAGCCATCGCTGACGAAGAGGATGTGGGGGAGTTCGGGCAGGTCGGCGTGTCGGCGGAGTCGTTCGCCGAATCCGGTGGGCAAGGTCTGGTGGAACTGGGTCATGGCGGTGTTCTCGCCGTGGAATGTGAGGGGGATTCGCGTCGATTTGCCGATGATGTGGAATGCGGGCAGTTCGGTGATGCGGTAGTCCATGGTGCTCTTTCCTTCGATGGTCAGGTGAAATGCCAAGGGTGGTCTGGAGCGGAGGGTGGTCCCTGGCTTGCGGGCGTGGGATGGTGTGACCCCGTGCATGTCTCGGAATGCGCGAGTGAATGCGTCACCGCTGTAGCCGTACTTGGTCGCGACGTCGAGCACCCCGTTGCCGGCGAGAATGTCTGCGGCTGCCAACGACATTCGCCGTTGTCGGATGTACGCCGACAGTGGGATTCCGGCCAGTGCGGAGAACACGCGTCGAAAGTGATAGTCGGACGTGAGGGTGATGCGAGCAAGCTGTGCCGGGTCGATGTCGTGGTCGAGGTTGTCCTCGATGTAGTCCAGTGCTGCATTCCATCGTTCGAGCATGTGCCGGTGGCCTTTCCTTCGTTCTGGTGACAACGATAGGGAGGCGCAGGCACGGCTGGCTCGACTTTTCGAGCCCGGCTGGGTCGGGTTCAGATGGTGCGCACAGCCGACGTCGTCGTCGAGGTGGCAGAAGAGTTGGGTGCGACTCCGGCCCAGGTGGCGTTGGCATGGACGCTGCTGCATCCCGCCGTCGTCAGTTCGTTGATCGGTGTCCGGACGGCAGAACAGTTGCAGCACAACATCGGTGCCCTCGATATCGTCTTCGACGAGACGCACTTGGCTCGACTGCAGTCGGTCAGCGCCATCGACATGGGATTTCCGCACGAATTCCTGGCGCGGCCGATGGTGCGTGGGGTCACGAGCGGGCGGACGTCGGTGCGCCCACGCCCACTGCGGTCCTGGTGATCGGACCTGGTGAGCAGTCGAATCAGGACGACGGTGATCGACGATAGGTCAACGGATCACCGTCGTGCACGACTGTGAACCCTGCCTTCTCCAGCACTCTTTGCGACGCGGCATTGCCGCGTGCGACTATCGCAACCGTTGCGAGGTTGCCCACGGTCTCGCGTGCCAAGCCCAGCATGTGCCCAGCACAGCCGCGTCCCCAGTGGTCCGGATGCACCCAGTAGCCCACCTCGACGTGATCGGCTCGACGGATGAGGCTCAGCAGTCCGACCGGTACCGCGTCTTCGACGCCGATCGACCACATCGGCAGGTCGGGTGTATCGAGGTCCGTCGTCGCCAATGCGCGGTTGAATCGACCATCGAAATAGGTTCTTGTCCAGGGTTTTCCGTCGCCCACCCACCGCATGACGGAGGCGTCCGAGGCCATCGAGTACAGGAATTCGGCATCGGTGGCAGTTGCCCGCCGTAGCCGGGTCGACGTCACAACCGCCGACCATCGATGGGTCGAGGGTCGGCCAACCGCAGTACGATGCTCATGACCTGCAGACGATAGAGGCATCCGGATCCGACCGCCACCGAATACCCAAGGGAGCCCGATGAACCTGGCCGACTACGACGTCTTGAGCTTCGATTGCTATGGAACGTTGATCGATTGGGAGTCGGGTATCGGTGACGTGCTCGGCGCATGGGCTGCGGATACAGGGTCGCCGATGTCCAAGGACGAATTACTCGCCGCCTATGCGCCCAACGAAGCACAGGCGCAGCAGGATTCACCGTCGATGCTCTATCCCGACATCCTGGCCGACGCATTCGGACGAACAGGCGACGCGCTGGGTATACCGGTCACCCCGGAATGGTCAGGCAGACTCGCCGGCTCCGTTCCGGACTGGCCGGCCTTTCCCGACTCGGCGGACGCACTGGCATCACTCGCCGAGCACTACAAGCTGGTGATTCTGTCCAACGTGCACCGCGCGGGTTTTGCCGGTAGCAACCGTCGGCTCGGCGTTGAATTCGACGCCATCGTCACAGCCGAGGATGTGCACGCATACAAGCCGGCGGACAACCATTTCGATGCGCTCGACGCGATCCTCGACGACTTCGGTGTGCCCAAATCACGTCTGCTGCACGTGGCACAGAGCCTGTTCCACGATCACGTCCCGGCGCGGCGTCACGGCCTTGCTTCGGTGTGGATCGATCGCAGACACGATCGGCCAGGGTGGGGCGCAACACCGGAGCCGAACGGCGACTACGGCTTTGCGATGCAGTTCCCGAGCATGGCGGAGTTCGCCGACGCGGCCCGTGGGGCGCACGGCAATGCGTAGGTTGAGCACCCTGGTCGGGCTGTGTCTCGGATTGATCGGCTCGCTCGGATACTTGCTGTGGGAGATCAGGCCGCGACGGGTCAACTACGCGTTCGTCGTGGACAGTTCGAGTTACATCCGCTCGTTGGGAATCACCTACACAACGGCGTTCGTTGTCTTCGGCCTGCCCGTCCTCGGCGCTGTTCTCGGCCTCGTGGTCGGTGTTCTGTTCACCAAAAAGCGACGCTGACGCTGTCGTTTCCGGGCGACTGCCCTACCAGTGCCATGCGTCGCCGCCGACGTTCTCGATGGTTCGTTGCAGGACGCGGATAGTGGTCGCGAAATCGTCCTGACTGATTCCCTGCATGCGTTCGTCTTGCAGCATCCGTTGGATGTCCGCGGCGCGGGCGAACAGCCGCTCGCCCTCAGGCGTGAACTTCAGTCGTGCATGGGATTCGGTGATCAACCCCTTCTCGGTAGCGGAGTCGATTGCGTCGACGATCGCGTTCGGGCGTGTCGTTGTGTCCGATCGTGTCGATCGTCTTCGCTCGATCGGCACCAGCGGGATGCAGTGAAATCTGATGCAGGAGCCACCATTCGGCCTGGGTGATGCCGATGTCGCGGAGCACTCCGCGCGTTCGAGCGCGGACGGCCTCCCCGGCGCGGACGGTCCAGAAGCCGATGGGTTGCTTGTCGGGTGGTTGCATGGGGCGCTGTGTCGTCATGCATCGAACGGTAGAACCTGAACAATGCTCGAGGTCAAGAGACCGACTGGCCGGTAGAGTCTCGCGCGTGGACAGACCATCCGGCAAAGGGCTCGTCGCAGTGCTCGGGGGCGTCGGCGCGGCCACAGGGGCTGCGGCCGCGGTGGTGTGGCACGTTGCGATCACCGAACCGCCGGACACTCCTGGGACGGCACATCTGCGACCGAGCTGGTTCCCCGTGTCGCTGTATCTCGTTGCCGCCGGGGTGGCTCTGGCTGTGGTGGTGGCGTGGTTTCTCGTCGATTCCGGAATGCGCGTCGTCAGAGACCGTCAGTACAGTTCCGCCCACCTGTTCACGTTGCTGATCGTCGTCGGTGCCGCGCTGGGAGCGGGCAGTGCCTTCGCGTGGACCCACTGGCCGCCGCAGCAGTTGGAGAGAGCTCCAGATCCCGCAGCGGCGTGGGCTCGGTACATCGTGATTCACAGTGGTGCAACCGAAGTCCCGCAGTCGTCGTTCGGCACCGCACCCGCGGACATATCCGGCATCGGGATTCAGGACGATGAGGGTTACGTCGGAAATCTCTTCAGTTCTGATGCTGCTGTCGACGACGCGTCACCGTCGACCTTCACCCCGATCATCGGCAGTCCGTGGACGGTGTTTCCCGTCGGCGGTGTTGTCCTTGCAGCGGTTGCGGCATGGACGTTGTCGCTGAGGGATTTTCGGTTGACTGCGGTGTCGCGATCGGACCCGGATGCGCTCTAGCGAGCCCTACTCGTCCGTGCGCAGTTCGTCGACCAACGTGAACAGCCTGCCCAGGTAGTCGCTGTGAAAGACCTCGGTGGCGCGGATCTTTGCGTTTCCGTCGAGTCCGAATTGAAGGTTGACGAGTTCGACTCCGATGGCGACGCGTCGAGCATCGAGGGTCTCGAGTTCGGCGGCGAGAGCATCGACCTTGGCCAGCGGAGACAGTTCGTCGGTCATATCGGAATCGTAGAGGTCAGCCGACGGCCGCGAGGAATTCGCTGTAGAACAATCCGAGCCCCAGCGCCGACGCGATGGCCGCGAACAGCCACAGTCGGATGATGACCGTTGTTTCCGCCCAGCCACCCAACTCGAAGTGATGGTGGATCGGTGCCATCCGGAACGGCCGCTTGCCGGTGGACTTGAAGGACGCGACCTGGATGACCACCGACGCGCTCTCGGCGACGAAGAGGGCTCCGAAGACGACCGCGATCAGCTCGGTCTTGCTGACGACCGACAGGCCGGCGAGCAGACCACCGAGTGCCAGGGAGCCGGTGTCGCCCATGAAGATCTTGGCCGGTGCTGCGTTCCACCACAGGAATCCGATGCATGCTCCCGCGGCCGCCGCGCACACGACAGCGAGGTCGAGGGGATCACGCACCTGGTAGCACCCGGCCACCGAATTGGTGGCGCACGATTGCCGGTACTGCCAGAACGTCATCACCGTGTAGGCGCCGAGGACGAGGGTCATCGAGCCCGCCGCCAACCCGTCGAGCCCGTCGGTGAGGTTGACGGCATTGGACCAGGCAACGACGAGGAACACACAGAACAGCACGAAGACGATCGGAGCCATCGTGAAGAACGTCGACTGACGCACCAGTGACAGTTCGACGTTGCCCGGCGTCAGCCCGTTGCCGTTGCGAAACTGCAGTGCCAGAACCGCGAAGATCACTGCGGCACTGATCTGCCCGACGTACTTTCCGGTGGCTTTGAGGCCGAGGCTTCGCTTCATCCGGAGCTTGATGTAGTCGTCGAGGAAACCGACGATGCCGAGGGCGGTCGCGAGACCGAGGATCAACAGCGCCGATGCCGACGGCCCGTCGCCTCCCATCGCCACGAGGTGGGAACCGAGGTAGCCGGCCCACAGACCCACGATGATCGCGACGCCGCCCATCGTCGGCGTTCCTCGCTTGGCTTGGTGGCTCGCCGGGCCTTCGACGCGAATCTCCTGGCCGAAGCCCTGCCGGGTGAACAGCGCGATGAGAAATGGCGTCAACAGAATCGAGACCGCCAATGCGATTCCACCGGCGACGAGAATGTTGATCATGCGTTGAAGCCCACTCTTCCTCTGTGCTGCGGTTGCCCACCGGGTGCTACCGAGCACCGCGGGATACTGTGCCAAACGAATCGGCAAAAGTCGCATTGCGTGACGAAGGTGTTACTCACAGTTGATACGTACCGGGAGACACACCGACCAGTTCGGTGAACTCGCGGGTGAAATGCGCCTGGTCGAACCATCCGTACCGCGCGGCCAGTTCCGCCAGCGACCCGCTGTATCCGTTGTCGAGATCACTGAGTGCGTCGTGAATCCGATATCGGCCCAGAACCCACTTGGGCGTCGCACCGACATAACGCTCGAACAACCGCTGTAGCCGACGAGTCCCGATGCCACATCTGTCCTCCACCTGGCCGACGCGTATCAGCGTCCGATCACCGAGCATCGTGCCGATGACTTCCAAGACGATCTCGTACTCCGGCTCGACATCGTGGGCGTAGGGCTCGAGAACCGCGTCGACGACGGTTCGGCAGTGGTCGGCGTCGTGCTGTGCGTCCAGTTGCGTCAACGCGGCGACGGTCTCCGATCGGAACGGGGTGGGCGGAGCTACTGGGACGTCGCGCAGAGTTCGGGCCACGGTTCCGGTGAAGCTCGCGTAGCCGCCGGGTCGGAACTTGACGCCGAACACCCACCCGGACTCGGCGAGTTCGACGTCGAACCGTCGGGTCAGCACTCCTGTGACGACCACCGGCTCGGTGACGCCGGCGCGGGTCCAGCCGTGCTCGACGCTGAGCGTGCATGCCGGGTGGGGCAGGGTCGAGCTGCGATACGAGGTGCCCGACGGCAGATCCCACCGAAGTTGCCAGTAGTTCTCGACCCACGGTTCCAACGACGCCGCACACGGCAGCCGGACCAGGTCGACATACTGCGCCAGCTGATCCGGCCGCAGGACACCGGCGTGGGTGGCTGTCGCATTTTTCCTATCCGGCACGGGCGTCAGTGTAGGAGTCTGGTCCGACACCTTCGAGAAACGATCGACGCTGTCGAGGAGAAACACCATGAACGATGCACCCGTGGCAACCCTGAAGATGGTCACGCTGGACTGCGGAGATCCCGAGGCCAGCGCGACGTTCTGGTCTGCGCTGCTCGGCTGGACCGTCGTCCACGCGGAGAAGGATTACGCGATGCTGCAGGGGCCCTCCAGCGCACTCGGATTCGGCCGCGTGGAGAATTATCAGCGGCCGTCGTGGCCGAACACTCAGGGCAGCAAGCAGTTTCACTTCGATCTCGCGGTCGACGATCTGGATGCGGCCGCGACAGCCGCAGTGCACTTGGGCGCAACTGTGCCCGACGAGCAACCGGGTGAGACCTGGCGTGTGCTGTTGGATCCGGCCGGGCATCCGTTCTGCCTGACAAATGCCGCGAACTGGGGCTGACGTGGCTAGCCTTGTCCGGGTGAAACCACGTCTGGCAGGAATCGAAATCGTCGTCGCCGATATGGCTGTTGCATTGGCGTTCTACCGCGTTCTGGGACTGGACATTCCGGCCGACGCCGACGCAGAGCAACACGTGGAGGTCGACCTCGGTGGGGTTCGGCTGTTGTTCGACCTACCCTCGACGATCACCTCGTTCGATCCGACGTGGACCGCGCCCAGCGGAGGCCACCGCGTCGCGCTGGCATTCGACTGCGGCACGGCCGCCGGAGTGGACGCGGCGTGGGCCGCAGTGACCGACGCGGGGTACACAGGGCACCTGCAGCCGTGGGATGCGTTCTGGGGGCAGCGTTATGCCGTCGTGCACGATCCCGACGGCACCACCGTCGATCTGTACGCGAACGTGTGACCGGTCAGCTCACCGGAGAGATGATCTGAATCAGGTTGCCGCAGGTGTCGTCGAACACGGCGGTGATCACCGGGCCCATCTCGGTGGGCTCCTGAGTGAACCTGACACCCAGTCCGACGAGCCGATCGTGTTCGGCGGCAACGTCTTCGACGGCGAACTGGGTGAACGGAATGCCGTCGGTGAACAGTGCCGTCTTGAACGGTCCGGTTGCCGGATGGCCGCTGGGCTCGAGCAGTAGCTCGGTGCCCTCCGGCTCCTGAGGAGATACGACCGTGAGCCAGCGATCTGTTCCGCCCATGGGAATGTCGTGCTTGACCACGAAGCCCAGTACGTCGGTGTAGAACGCCAGTGCCTTGTCTTGGTCGTCGACGAACACACTGGTGATGTTGATTCTCATTGCGGCCCCTCGCCTGTGGGCCCGCCGGTCAGTTCGACGGCGACGTCGAGGTGGCCGAGATGGCGGGCGTATTCCTGCAGTACATGAAAGCAGATCCAGATCAGGGTGGGCTGTTCTTCGGTGAATCGTCCGCCGAGTGCTGCCACGTCGTCCATGCGATGAGACCGCAGCACCTGCTCGGTCAGTCGAGCGCCGTCGTCGAGGCGCGCGAGCAATGCCGCCGCCGGCACGTCGGTCGGCACATGCCAGGATCCGTCCTTTTTGTCTCCCCACGGATCGTCGACGGCGCGCCCGAGAAACCCCCAGACGAACCAGCGCTGCTCCATGTACACAAGATGGATGAGCATCCCGAGGGGAGTCCACTCCGACGGCACAGCCGACGTGGCCAGAGCGTCATCGCTCAACGCGGTGATCCGCCGGGCGAGCTCGCCTCGGTAGAAGCGCAGGTACTCGACGAACAGGTCGGCGGGATCGGACAAGGAGGAATCGGGCTCCGGGAACGTCGTCAGCTGTGCCATGGGTCCTTCGTATCGGGTGGTGGGCTGCGTGTCCATTCTGTGGATGCGAAATCGGGATGAGGGCCGCGATCGTGAATTGTGGACACTCAGCTCACTGCTTGCGCTCCGTCGGCGCGGCAGACTCAGCCGAACAACAGCAGCGCGGCCAGGGTGAGCATCATGATTCCGATACCGAGATCGAGGACCCGCCACGCCATCGGCCGCGCGAACAGGGGGCTGAGCACGCGCGATCCGTATCCGAGAGCGGTGAACCAGAGCACGCTGCCCAGCACGGCACCGAGGGCGAACCACCACCGAAGCTCGCCCGGCTGCCGGTTACCGATGGACCCGAGAAACACGACGGTATCGAGGTAGACGTGGGGGTTGAGCCACGTCAACGCGAGACACGTTGCGACAGCGGCGATCAGCGAGCCCCCGCCGCCGCCGTCGGTGGTCATCGCCGCTGGGGTGCGGGCGCGGTTCAGCGCCATCACTCCGTAGACGAAGAGGAACAGCGCTCCGAGCACGGTGACGACGCGTAACGCCAGCGGAAACCGGTCCACGAGCACGCCGATGCCCGCCACCCCGGCGACGATCAGCACGGCGTCGGACAGCGCGCACACCGCAACCACCGGCAGCACATGCGTGCGTTGCAGGCCCTTACGCAGGACGAACGCGTTCTGCGCACCGATGGCGACGATGAGGGACAGGCCGACTCCCAGTCCGGTCAACGTCGATTGTGCTGCGGCAAGCGAGGTCATGCTGTTCACGTTAGGAGGCGGCCAGCATTAGAGCCAGCGAATGTTTTTCACCATCGGTAAGTGTAGCTTCATATTGTGGAGATCGAGCAGCTCAGAGCGTTGAAAGCAGTCGTCGACGGTGGCACATTCGAGGCTGCCGCACGTGCATTGCATGTGACCCCCTCGGCAGTGAGTCAGAGAATCAAGTCGCTCGAAGCGTCGTTGGGGCGCACTCTTGTGCAGCGGACGAAACCGGTGGTGGCCACCCAATCGGGTGCGGCGGTATTACGCCTGGCTCGTCAGATCGATACGCTGACGGATCAGACGAGGGCCGAGCTCAACGACGACGGCGTCTCGGCCCCCATTTCGATTGCCGTCAATGCCGATTCGATGGCGACGTGGGTGCTACCTGCGCTCGCGCCACTCGCCGGTACGACGACTTTCGATCTGCATCGCCAGGACCAGGACCGCACGGCCCAGCTGTTGCACGACGGAATCGTCTCTGCCGCAATCACATCGGTGTCCGAGCCGGTCCGTGGATGTACTGTCCGATCCCTCGGTGCCATGCGCTACCGGCCGTCGGCCACCGAAAAGTTCATCGAGCGATGGTTCGGTGCTGGTACGACGATCGAGGCACTGAGCACCGCACCGGTGGTGGTGTTCGACGCCGACGACCGGTTGCAGGACAACTACTTACGGCACCGAGGCGTCGATTCACACACTCCGCCCCGCCACCTCGTTCCGGCGTCCTCGGACTACGCGCGGGCGGTGGAACTCGGCTTCGGCTGGGGAATGATCCCGGACCTCCAGGACTGTGACTCCCTGACGTGCTTCGACGCCGACGGCATCGAAGACGTTCAGCTGTACTGGCAGCAGTGGTCGCTGTCCTCGCCTGCACTGCAGCGAGCTGCCGACGCGGTGGCAGCTGCCGCAGCGACCGTGCTGCGGTAAGTCACGCCGGACTGTCGTTCGGAACGATATCGGGCTGCCCATCGCCGACGGGATCGAGAATCGCTGCCGCGCGGGCACCCCATCGCTCGTGCGCCGATTGACGAGACATGCCGACCGCCTGGCCGATGATCGCCCACGTCGCACCCTGAACGCGCAACACCACAACGGTTTCGATGCCGTCGAGCCCCGCCGCCAGTTGCACACGAAGACTCAACAGATGCCACGCGAGGCTCCGTCGTGCAGGCAGGTTGGTCGACTGCTCTGCCTCCCATTCCGGTGTGCCCGGCAGTGGGCCGGTGCCGATGATCTCGTCGGCAATGCGACCGGCCTCGGTGGCTGCGGCCGTCACGACCGCCCGTGTTGCCGCAGTGATGTCGGCCTCGGCGGCCAGCTCGATCGGATCCATGATCCACCTCCTGTGTCAGGTTTATCCTGACAGAAGGCTGCGGCTGGTGTCAAGGATTACCTGACGCGGTGGGTCAGAGCCGACTCAACACCCGATCGATGGACTCGATTGCCTGTGTCAGTTCGGCTTCGGTGACCGTCAGTGCCGGCCGGAATCGCACTGCCGCGTCGCCGCAGCCGAGTGCGAGTACGTGCTCCTCGGTGCGCAACAGTTCGATCACTCGGTCGCGGGTCGTGGCGTCGGGCAGGGAGAAGGCGCACATGAGTCCGCGCCCACGAACCTCGGAGACCATCTCATGTCGAGTTGCCAACTCCTGCAACTGCTTCAGCAAGACTGTTCCGAGTTGGCCGGCGCGTTCGATGAGGTTCTCGGCTTCGACGACCTCCAATATTCGACGCGATCGCACCATGTCGGTGAGGCTGCCGCCCCACGTCGAGTTGATTCTGGAGCTGACCGCGAACACGTGGTCGTCGATGTCGTCGACGCGACCGCCCGCCATCACGCCGCAGACCTGCACCTTCTTACCGAAGGCGACCACATCCGGGACGACGTCGAGCTGCTGGAAAGCCCATGCGGTACCGGTCATTCCGGCTCCGGTCTGCACCTCGTCCATGACGAACAGTGCGTCGAACTCGTGGCAGAGTGCGCGCAGCTTCTGCAGGAAGCGGGGCCGGAAGTGGTGATCCCCACCCTCGCCCTGGATGGGTTCGATGATGGCGCAGGCGATGTCGTGCGGATTGGCTTCGAAGGCCAGCCGTGCGGCCGTCAACGATGCGTCTTCGAGCTCGTCCATGTTCGCGTCGGATCTGATGAACGGGGACGGAATTCGCGGCCAGTCGAATTTCGGAAAGCGCGCGACCTTGTTCGGATCGGTGTTGGTGAGGGACATCGTGTACCCGGTGCGCCCGTGGAATGCGTGCTCGAAGTGCATCACCTGCGAGCCCAGGGACGGATCGATTCCCTTGCGCTCGTTCCACCGGGACTTCCAGTCGAATGCCACCTTCAATGCGTTCTCCACCGCCAACGCACCGCCCTCGACGAAGAAGAGGTGCGGTAGCCGAGCATCGCCCAACACCCGGGCGAATGTGTCGACGAAACGTGCCATCGGCACGGTGTAGATGTCGGAGTTGCTGGGTTTGTTCATCGCCACCTGCAGCAGGTCGGCCCGGAAATCCGGATCGTTGATCAGGGCGGGGTGGTTCATACCCAGGGCATTGGACGCGAAGAAGGTGAACAGATCCAGGTAGCGGGTGCCGTCTCGGGCGTCGACCAGGGTGGACCCGGTAGAGGCGTCGAGGTCCAGGACCAGCTCGAAACCGTCGGCCAGTAGGTGTTCACCGATCACGCCGCGGGCGGTCGAGGCGTCGATGGGCACTCCGGTGCGCTGTAATACTTGCGTCATGATCACGAACATACGCGTTAATATTCCGTAAGCAAGACCATTAGGCAGGAAATAATGCGGTTGTAACCCCCGTCGGTAGGCTTATGTCCGACGGTTCGATTCTCTCCACGGAAGGTGTACGCGCATGTCTGCATCCATCACCCACGACGAGCTGAGTGTGCGTACGCGCGCAATTCTCGACCGGCTGGGTGCGACGATCGCGCTCGACGTGCCGGCCGGTCCCGACGCGATCACCGCGAGATCGCCGATCACCGGCGGAAATCTGGCGTCGCTGGCATCGGCCTCTGCCGAAGACGTCGACGGTGTCATCGCGGACGCAGCTGCGGCGTTCGTCTCGTGGTCGCAGGTGCCGGCACCGGCGCGGGGTCAGGTGATCCGAGAACTCGGGGAACTGCTGCGTACGCACAAGGAGGACCTCGGCGCCCTGGTATCCATCGAGGCCGGAAAGATCGTGTCCGAGGGGCTCGGGGAAGTGCAGGAGATGATCGACATCTGCGACTTCGCCGTCGGCCTCTCACGCCAGCTGTACGGCAACACCATCGCCACCGAGCGGCTCGGGCATCGCATGATGGAGCAGTGGCATCCACTCGGTGTCGTCGGCGTCATCACGGCGTTCAATTTCCCTGTCGCGGTGTGGAGTTGGAACACGGCGTTGGCGTTGGTGGCGGGCGACACCGTCATCTGGAAGCCGTCGGAGAAGACCCCGCTGACTGCCGTCGGCGTGCAGGCTCTGTTCGAGCGTGCTGCTGCCGCTGCAGGTGTCGATCCCAAGATCGCTCAGTTGGTGATCGGGGACCGAGCGTCCGGTGAAGCGCTGGTGGATGATTCGCGTGTTGCTCTGGTGTCGGCAACCGGTTCGACCAGGATGGGCAAGGCTGTTGCGCCGCGGGTTGCGCAGCGATTCGGGCGCGTGCTGCTCGAACTCGGCGGCAACAACGCGGCGATCGTGACGCCGTCGGCAGACCTCGATCTCACGACGCGCGGGCTGGTGTTCTCGGCTGCGGGTACGGCCGGTCAGCGGTGCACCTCGCTCCGACGCGTCATCGCGCATTCCTCGGTTGCGGACAAACTGGTGGCCAAGTTGGTCTCGGCGTACGAGACTCTGTCCATCGGATCTCCCTTGGAGAGCGACACTTTGGTGGGACCGCTCATCGACGCGGGCGCGTTCGCCGGCTATCAGAAGGCGCTCGAGGCCGCCAAGTCCGACGGTGGAACGGTGGTGGTCGGCGGTGAGCGCGTGAATGTCGTCGACGAGTATTCGTACTACGTGCAGCCCGCGATCGTGACGATGCCCGCCCAGACCGACATCGTCAGGCACGAGACGTTCGCGCCCATCCTGTACGTGCTCACCTACGACACCCTCGACGAGGCCATCGCCCTGCACAACGATGTGCCGCAGGGACTTTCGTCGTCGATCTTCACTACCGACCTGCGTGAAGCGGAACGTTTTCTGTCGGCTGCTGGATCGGACTGCGGCATCGCGAACGTCAACATCGGTCCCTCCGGTGCCGAGATCGGCGGTGCTTTCGGCGGCGAGAAGGAAACCGGTGGCGGACGCGAATCAGGTTCGGACGCATGGAAGGCCTACATGCGTCGGGCGACGAACACGGTCAACTATTCCAACGAACTGCCCCTGGCGCAGGGAGTGAAATTCGGCTGACGGCATGATCGGCAGTATGAAAGTACTGTCGATGCTCTTGGCCGGTTTGGTTCTCGGCTATGCCATCAGTGACATCGGCCCCGTCGAGTCGCTGGTGAACAGCACTACGGAATTCGGGTCGTTCTGGTCGATTGTCAACGGGCTCACAGTCGTTGCCGTCGCTGCCTGTGGGACGGCGGTCGCCGCGGCCCGGTCCAGTGCACCAACAGCGACCATTGTGGCGATGGCAGCGCTGCTCGTCGTGGTGTTCCAGACCGTCGGAATGGTGCCCGGGATGCTCGGGCACTGGGCCGCTGCAGTGGGCACCGGTGTGCTGCTGGGTGCGGCCGCGGTTTTGTCGGGACACCACCGTGGTGCACAGGCCGCCCTGGGTGTCTCGGTTGTGGGCGCCGGGCTGCTGGGTTATTGGCTCGATGCGCTGTTGCAGGCGAACGACGGTCCCGTCTTCGTCTGGGATGTGGTCGGTGCCGAGGACGATGTGGCGCCCGAGCGCGCGATCGTCATGGTGATCGCTGCAGTGGCCGCGGCAGTCACGTTGTTCCTGGCACGCCATCACGAGGTGGTGCAGCCACCCGAGACCCCGCGGATTCTGCTCGTCGGCCTGTCGCTGCCCGTCGTGGCAAGCGTCCTGAGCTGGATTGCGGCAGATGCCGATACGCGGAGTGTGGAGTGGCTCGGGGCTCTCGTCGGTATGACGGCTGCTGCGCTGCTGGCGTCGTTCCTGGTTCCTGGGCGCGACGGACGCCTGCTGCTGGTGCTGTTCGCAGTGTCGGCGACGGCCCTGGGCACCTCCGGCTTCGCCGCGGGAGATGCCGTTCGGTTGTGCGCGAGCGCAGCTCTGTTGGTAGTGGGAGCCGGGATCGGTTACCGGTGGCCGCAGCCGTACATCGGGCTGAGCGGCCTGTTCGTCATCGCTGCTACGAGCCTGACGGAGAACTACGTCGACATTCCGATCGTCTCGCAGTTCGCTCTGCCGCTCGTTGCGGCCTATGTTCTGGTCTCCGCACTGGCGACGTCGCCCGGATCTCTGGCGATCTCACTGCCGGCGGTGTTCGTCATGGCCCTGCCCGTGACCGTGGTGTCCGCCGGCTACACACCGTCGTTGTCCATGGATGAATCGGTCATCTCACGCACAAGCGAGCCCGACCACCTGGTGCTGTCGGTGGCCGGGCTCGTGGTTCTTGCTGTGGTGACGGGTGCCGCTGTTCTGCTGGCGCGTCGCTCACCCGTCGTGCGCGGAAACTCGTAGTGGGCTACGAGTTTCCACGCACCTACGGGGTGGGTGCGACAGTCGTCGTCGGAGCTGCGGCCTCGGGGGTGACCGGCGTTTCCGTGGCGGGCGCGGTGACGCATACCGGCGGTGCACCCTCGACGGGTGTCTCACCCTCGACCGGAGTCGTGCAGGCGGGTTCTTCAGGCTCGGCAGCGGGAGCCGGCGCCGGTGCGGGTGCCGGCACCTCGGCTGCGGGGGCGGGGGCAGGCGCAACGGGGGCGGCCGGGGCAGCGGGGCTGGTGGTGACCGGTGCCGGTGTCGTTGCCGTCGGAGTTGCCGTTGCCGAGGTGGTGGTCTCGGGTGTGGCGGCGATGGCCTGGATTGCTGCGCGGCCTGCCTTCTCCTGTACTTCCTTGGTCTTCACCGGCTCGCCCCGGTTGGCCTGCTCGGCCAGCTGGGTCAGCCAGGCTGCGGCGTACTGGACCGAGGTCAGTGGCTTGCCGTTGGCGGCGTCGGCGTCGCGCCAGTAGTCGAAGTGGTGTCCCGAGCCGGGCCCGAGGGTCAGGCCGTAGGGATCGTTCATGATGACCGGGATCGTGTTCTGGTTGGACGAGATGAACCCGGTGATCTCCTTGAAGATCTTCTGCGGCAGGTACACCATGTCGACCATCTGGCCGGTCTCGATCGGCTCTTCACCGTCGACCTTGGCCGAGACGGGGGTCGTTGCGGTGCCGGGCTTGTAGTTGGGCTCGGACACCTTGATCAGTACGTCGAGGAAGGTCTCGTCGCTCTGCATCCAATTGGGCTGCGACGCAATGTCGTTGAAGGCGTTGACTGCGATGCGTCCCAGTGCCAGAGCCAGGTCGGCTCCGGTGGCCGGGGTGAGGTTCTCGTTCTGCAGCGCATCGGCGTTGACCTGTCGACCGACGTTGGCGGCCAGGTGGATCAGCGACGTGTTGGCGGGCAGTGCGCAGGTCAGGTCACCGTCGGAGCAGAAGGACGCGACGCGCCCGTCGAGTGCGCCGAAGCCGCCCGACGTTCCCGGCAATGCACCCTGTCCGGGGATGGCGTTGTTGCCGTTCTGGTACTTGGTGTCGAAACCGTCCGGGTTACTGAACGGGTTCTCGGCACCGGGGAACGGTCCCTCTCCTGCGACGCGTCCCGCGTCGGCGAAGATGACGACGCCGACGACCTGAGAGGGGTCGATGATGCCGTACTTGCCGTCCTCGGGAACGGCCTGATTGCCGATTTCCATGGCGGTGCGGCGAGCAACGTCTGCGCCTTCGCTGTAGCCGACGATGGCGAAGCGAGTCTTGGGGCAGGACGCGGAGATTTCCTTCATGATGGTCTGCGAGTTGGTGACGCCCGTCTGCACGGCGTTCTCGTAGCTCGCGAGGTCGGCCGGGTACTCGACGTAGACCGCGGCGTAGGAGTCGGGAACCACGTTGCCGTTGTTCGGAGCTCGCACGGCCTGGTCGATCCAGTCGCTCGAGTAGTCACCGGACATCGCTGCGGGGAGGCGGGTGCCGTCGGGCTTGGTCAGCCACTTGACGCCCTCGCGTGGGGTGTCGCCGCGTCCGCCGATGGCGATGCTCACCATGTCGTAGCAGGTCGATGTCGAGACCAGCTCGACGGAGGCCTCGACACTCGTTTCCGACGCAGACCAGGGTGCTGCTACCAGCACTCCGGCACCGAGTGCGCCGATCGCAAACGCGCTGAGCGCGATGCGCACACGCTTCGACTTGCCACCATTCATGTTTTCGATCCCCATCATCCACGCCCGAACCGATCCCGACTGCAATTGCCAGTGGGTTACCCGGCATTTCGTCGCTCGGATGGTTCGCGTTACAAAACGCTTCGTTTACCGTCGTGGACATGACTTTTCACGCTCGAATGACACCGATGGAATTAGCTCTGACCGATGGATCGACCTGCGTCGTGCGTGAGGCGTTGGCGTCGGACCTCGAGTCGATCGTGGCGCTGCTGGCGGACGACCAGTTGGGCGCGACGCGCGAATCCGTCGAGAACATGGACGGATATCGCACCGCTTTCGAGGACATTTCCTCCGATCCACGGAACGTGCTGGTCGTCGTCGTGCACGGTGACGAGGTGGTGGGAACTCTGCAGTCGACGGTCATTCCGGGACTGGCGCGAGGTGGTGCGTTGCGCGCTCAGATCGAAGCCGTACGGGTGGCCGCTACCTGGCGCAGCCGCGGGCTCGGTGGCGCGTTGATCGAGTGGGCGATCGAGGAGGCCACGCGGCGAGGGTGCGCTCTGGTGCAGCTGACGTCCGACTCGCGTCGAGTGGATGCCCACCGGTTCTACACCCGTCTGGGCTTCACTGCCTCACACGTCGGCTTCAAGAAGGCGATCGGCACTACCCACTAGATACCCTGGGGGGGTAGGGTAGGGATGTGAACTCCACACGACAGGAACTCGGCACCCCGACCAAGCTCGTCGGATTCGTCGTCGGGATAGCCCTCGTCTTCTTTCTTGCCCTGTTCGTCGGCCACGCGATCGGACCCGACGCGTCGCCCAGCGAACCGACGCATTCCGACCACGAGTCGCACGACGGAACATCTGCGCTCTATCCGGACTTCCAGCATCAGGGTGTCGTCCGCACGGCCACATTCGTCATCGAGGCAGAAGGGAATCGGGGATGAGTACGGAAACCGAACTGATTCTGGGCGGCATGACCTGTGCGTCGTGCGCCAACCGCATCGAACGCAAGCTCAACAAGCTCGACGGGGTATCGGCGACGGTCAACTACGCCACCGAGAAGGCGCGAGTCACCAGCGACGGCGTCGCCACCGAGGATCTGATCGCCGCCGTCGAAGCTGCCGGGTACACCGCGAGCCTTCCGGTGGCCGAGCCGGTCGACGCCGACACACCGGTCGATCCGTTGAAGCAGCGTCTGATCGTTTCGGCGGTGCTCAGCGTGCCGGTCATCGCGATGGCCATGATTCCGGCCTTTCAGTTCACCAACTGGCAGTGGCTGTCGTTGACTCTCGCCGCGCCGGTCGTCATCTGGGGAGCGCTGCCGTTCCACCGGGCCGCGTGGACCAACCTGAAGCACGGGACGTCGACGATGGACACCCTCGTGAGCATGGGAACCCTTGCTGCACTGGGCTGGTCGCTGTATGCGCTGTTCTTCGGTACGGCCGGCGAGCCCGGCATGACGCATCCGTTCGAGTTCACGATCGCGCGGATGGACGGGGCGAGCAATATCTATCTCGAGGCGGCTGCGGGCGTCACCACCTTCATCCTGGCCGGCCGGTGGTTCGAGAGCAGGTCCAAGAGGCAGGCCGGTGCGGCGTTGCGCGCACTGATGGACCTCGGTGCCAAGACCGTCGCTGTGCTGAAAGGCGATGAGGAACAGCAGATTCCGATCGATCAGCTCGCCGTCGGCGATCTGTTCGTCGTTCGTCCGGGTGAGAAGATTGCCACGGACGGAACCGTCGAGAGTGGATCCTCGGCCGTCGATCGGTCGATGCTGACGGGCGAGTCGGTGCCGGTGGAGGTCGGGGCCGGCGACGCGGTGACCGGAGCCACGGTGAACGTCGGTGGTCGAATCACCGTGCGCGCCAGCAGAGTCGGTGCAGACACCCAGCTCGCGCAGATGGCGAAGGTGGTGGAAGATGCGCAGACCGGCAAGGCTCAGGCCCAGCGTCTGGCCGATCGTATCTCGGGAATCTTCGTGCCGATCGTCATCGCCATCTCGGTGGCAACGCTCGGATTCTGGCTCGGCACCGGAAATTCGGTGGCCGCTGCCTTCACGGCGGCGGTCGCCGTCCTGATCATCGCGTGCCCTTGCGCACTCGGGCTCGCCACCCCCACAGCACTGATGGTCGGCACCGGACGGGCGGCGCAGCTGGGGATTCTGATCAAGGGCCCCGAAATGCTCGAATCGACCCGCCGCATCGATACCGTCGTGCTGGACAAGACCGGCACCGTGACCACCGGTGAAATGACACTGCACTCGGTGCACGTGGCCGACGGTGAGGACGAGGACGTGGTCCGTGCCGTGGCGGCAGCGTTGGAATCGGGTTCGGAGCATCCCATCGCCCGGGCCATCGCAGGTTCGACCCAGTCCACGGCTGTCGAGGAGTTCGCCAGCCTCGAGGGTCTCGGTGTCCAGGGCGTCGTCGAGGGTCGCGCCGCGGTCATCGGCCGTCGCAGCCTGCTGGCCGACTGGTCGATGCCTCTGCCACCGGAACTGGCCGACGCCTTCGACGACGCCGAACGCCAGGGACGCACCGCCGTCGCGATCGGGTGGGACGGGAAGGCCCGCGGGGCTCTGGTGGTCTCCGACTCGGTCAAGCCGACGTCGAAGCAGGCCGTCGCAGAACTGCGCGAGCTGGGCCTGACGCCGGTCATGCTCACCGGCGACAACGAGGCCGCCGCCCGAACGATCGCCGCGGAGGTAGGCATCGAGCAGGTCGTTGCCGGTGTGCTGCCGTCGGGCAAGGTCGATGCCGTTCGTGAACTGCAGGCCGCAGGCAAGGTCGTGGCGATGGTCGGCGACGGCATCAACGACGCGGCAGCGCTGGCCACCGCCGACCTGGGGCTCGCGATGGGAACCGGAACCGATGTAGCGATCGAGGCGAGCGACCTGACGTTGGTCCGCGGCGACCTACGGGCCGTCGGCGATGCGATCCGGCTCTCGCGTCGCACGCTGAGCACCATCAAGGGCAACCTGTTCTGGGCGTTCGCCTACAACGTCGCAGCGATCCCCCTCGCGGCCGCGGGCATGCTCAACCCGATGCTCGCCGGGGCTGCAATGGCGCTGTCCTCGGTGTTCGTGGTGAGCAACAGCCTGCGATTGCGCCGCTTCCGCGCCGCGATGTGACTCGTTGGTAGCAGCGAGCGGCCCGCTAGTACAGGATGGAGACATGTCCGATGCACACGATGTCCCCATCCGCGACGAATCGATCCGGCTGGGCCAATTCCTCAAGCTCGCCAACCTGATCGAATCCGGTGCCGAAGCCAAGGGCATCATCGCCGACGGCCTGGTCAGCGTCAACGGGGACGTGGACATCCGCCGCGGACGGCAGTTGCAGCACGGAGATGTCGTGTCGGTCCAGGATGGGCCAGCTGCCCGCGTGAGCAAGGAAGAGGCACTGTGAAGGTCGGTAAGCGCGGTCTGCCGCGAAACGAAGTTCCCGGCGCATTCGACGTCGGTGCCAAAGCGTACGACCGACTCGTCGGAGCAAACCCCGGCTACCACGAGCACCTCGTCAAGTCCGCGCAGCGCCTCCGCATTCCCGATCTCGGAAGCGGATTGCGCCTGCTCGATATCGGTTGCGGTACGGGTGCGTCCACCGCAGCGCTGCTCGAAGCGGCACCGCACGCCGAGATCGTCGCCGCCGACGCGTCCGCCGAGATGCTCGAGGTCGCCCGGAGCAAGGACTGGCCGTCGAACGTCACGTTCGTGCACTCGCGGGTGGAGGATCTGGCCGTGAACGGAGTCGACGGGCCGTTCGACGCCATCCTGGCCGCATATCTGATCAGGAACGTCGACGACCCCGACGCCGAACTCAAATCGCTACTGGCGCTGCTGCGTCCGGGTTCGACGATCGCGTTCCACGAATACTCGGTGCACGATTCACTGCGTGCTCGAATCTCCTGGAACGTCGTGAGCTGGGGCATCATCATCCCGCTCGGCTGGCTCGCAACGCGAGACGCCACGTTGTATCGGCACCTGTGGCGCAGCGTCGTCACGTTCGACGGCGCATCGGCGTTCATGCGACGGATGCAGCGTGCGGGCTACAGCGGTGTCGCCCGAGAGACGATGACCGGATGGCAGAACGGTGTGGTGCACACGTTCCTGGGCTCTCGACCCGCGAAGGAAGAGCGTTGACCGACTCCAAGAAGGTCACCCATGCTGCGGTGCAAGGATATTCGGACGCAGGCCAGCTGGCCGACGTCCCGCATGTGGTGGTGGTGGGCGGCGGTATCGCGGGGCTGAGCGCCGCGACCGCGCTGGCCGAACGCGGCGTCAAGGTTCATCTGGTCGAACGCGAAAGCTACCTCGGCGGCCGCGTCGGTGGATGGGACACGACGCTGGAGGACGGCTCGCCCGCGACGATGAGCCGCGGCTTCCACGCGTTCTTCCGGCAGTACTACAACCTGCGAAACCTGCTGCGCCGCACCGACCCAGACCTGGCGCGTCTACGCCCGGTCGACGACTACCCGCTGATCGACGGCGACGGTCGTATCGACGGATTCAAGGGGCTGCCCGAGACGCCACCGCTCAATGCGTTCGCGTTCGTCAAGCGCAGTCCGACGTTCCGGTGGAAGGACCTCACCGACCTCAACGGAATCGCCGCCCTGCCACTCATGACGGTGAGCGTGCCGAAGACCTTCGACGAACTCGACACCACTCCCGCGGCGGAGTTCCTGCGCAACATCAACTTTCCCGAAGCGGCACGCCATCTGGCGTTCGGGGTGTTCTCACGCAGCTTCTTCGCCGACCCGGAGGAGATGTCGGCTGCCGAACTGGCGATGATGTTCCACATCTACTTCCTCGGCTCCTCCGAGGGTCTGATCTTCGACGTCCCCCGCGATCCCTACCCACAGGCACTGTGGAACCCGTTGGGGGAGTATCTCAGTGGTCTCGGTGTCGACATCAGAACGTCCACTCCGTGTGGCGAGATCACCCGCGGTGGCCTGCGCAAGTTCCGCGTCGACGCCGGCGGAATCATCGACGCCGACGCGGTGGTCCTCGCTACCGACATCGCCGGATTGCAGCGGGTGCTCGAGAAATCCCCCGAGCTCGGGACGCCGGCGTGGCGCAAGCAGATCGGCGCGCTGCAGAACACCCCGCCTTTCATGGTCCACCGCGTGTGGCTGAGCAAGGCGGTGAATGCCGATCGTCCCGCGTTCATCGGCACCGGCGGCATGCCTCCGATCGACAACATCAGTGTGCTCGAGCGGTTCGAGGACGAGGCCGCGGAGTGGGCAGCGAGGACCGGAGGTTCGGTCGTCGAACTGCATGCCTACGCTGCCGAGGAATCCGAGGAGGTCACCCGCGCGCAGCTGATGGCTCGCATGCACGAGATCTACCCGGAAACCGCTGCGGCAGAGGTGATCGCGGAACGATCCGAATGGCGAGACGACTGCCCGATGTTCGGCCTCGGAGCATTCGCCGAGCGGCCCACCGTGCGTACCCCCGAGCCCTCGCTGGTACTCGCGGGTGACGGCATTCGGATCGATCTGCCCGTTGCTCTCATGGAACGTGCCGCCACCACCGGACTGCAGGCAGCGAACACCCTGTTGGCGGGCTGGGGCGTCACCGGCCACGACATCGAAACCGTGCCCACGAGTGGACGATTCAAGATGTTCGACGCTTTGGAGCGGCTTCGCCGCAGGTGAGTGGTACTTCGTAGCAGGGGTCGAACTTCCACTCACGACAGGAGGTTGCATGCGTCTCGAGGTCGACGATCTGTCGCGGCCGGAGGTCGGTGCGTTGCTCGTCGAGCACCTTGCGGACATGCACGCGACGTCACCGGCAGAGAGTGTTCACGCACTGGATCTGTCGGGTCTGCGCGGGCCGGATATGCGGGTGTGGACGGCGTGGGAGGCCGGGGCACTGCTCGGCATTGCCGCGCTGAAGACACTCACTCCCGAACACGGAGAACTGAAATCGATGCGCACCTCGAGTTTCGCGCGAGGCCGCGGGGTGGCGTCCGAACTGCTCGAGCACGTTCTGACGGAGGCGCGGCGGTTGGGCTTCGAGCGCGTCAGCCTCGAGACGGGCACCCAGGACTACTTCGCCGCAGCTCGACGCCTCTACGAGCGACACGGGTTCAACGAAGTGCCCCCGTTCGGCGACTACGTCGTTGACCCGTCGAGCACGTTCTACTCGTTGGTCCTGTGATGTCTGGCCTCGTAACCAGTTACTCGGTGCGGCAATGACGCAGGCCGGCACCGAATGTCGGTGCCGGCCTTGCGGTCGTTGGGATCACGCAGCGACGGGCTCTCGCGGTACGTGCGGGTAGAGGTCGTCGTCGACCGGCTCTGCTCGCTGCTGATCCAGTAGATCGGCCGTAGCGCATTCACGGATCTCGGTCCCGACCCCGAGAACCGTGCGCCACCATTGGTCACGATCGGGAGATTCCGGCCAGACCACGGTATCCGTTTCCATATGCATCACCCTCCCTGAGTAGTTCGACAGTGCTCGATGTGCTTGTGCGCGTGACGGATCAGGTCGATTGGTGTTCGATGGATCTCTGCTCGCCGGTCAGCTCTGCACGAGCGATGTCTACCTTGCGCGGCTTCGCTCGCTCGGCAAGCGGAATTGTGATCGACAGGACGCCGTTGTCGTAGGACGCCGAGATTCGCTCGGAGTCGACGCCGTCACCCAGTGAGATCTGTCGACGGAACGTTCCGGCGAACCGTTCCGATGAAATCCACTGCACGCCGGAGCTTTCCGGCACGGTTCGTTGCGCGGTGAGCGTCAATGTGCCGCGATCGACGTCGACGTCGATGGACCCCGGGTCGACGCCGGGAAGGTCGGCACTGAGTACGTAGTGATCGTCGACCTTGTACAGATCCATGGGCATGAATCGCGGTGCGCGGTCCGAACCGGTAGACGCACCCAACAATGCCGAGGTGAGCGAATCGACGTCACGGAACGGATCGAAACGAAGCACAGCAACCACCTCCTGTACCCAGATGCGCTCGCCCCTGTGGCGAGGCGCTCCTCAACTGTGCAACACAAAAATTAGCACTCGAATGCAGCGAGTGCCAAGACCTTTTCGGCACTTTTTCGGAATTTTTTCGACCCAATAGTGCTGCGGCGCAATGGGGGTGGCGTGCGGCAGTCGGTGTGACGGTCGAACCGCCGCCTCGCTCGAATGCTGCAACCTACACTCGGTCCGATGGTCACCATCGTGCCGTACGTCCCCCGGTATCGGGCCGAGTTGCTCGCGCTGTCGCTTCGCGCGTGGGAACCGGTGTTTCCGCTCGTGCAGGAGGCGGTCCCGTGGTTCGTGTACGACTCCTTCTATCCCCAGGGGTGGCAGGCGCGTCAGTACGACGATCTCGCATCCGTCGTCGACGACGAACCCGAGAGCGTGGACGTGGCCGTGGACGGTGACACGCCGGTCGGCTGGGTCTGTACCCGCCTGCACCCGAACGACGACATGGGTGAGGTGTACGTCCTGGTGGTCGACCCAGCTCAGCAGCGAGCCGGCGTCGGAAGGGCGCTCCTCGATCGGTCTTTCGCGCGAGTGAGATCCGCCGGAATGCGAATGGTAATGGTCGAGACCGGTGACGATCCCGGTCATGCGCCGGCGCGGTCGGTCTACGAGAAGAGTGGTTTCGAGCGGTGGCCCGTCGCCCGCTATTTCAAGGACCTCGCCGAGACTGATGGTTGTGGCTAGTTGTAATGAGCAGGGACGTTGTGGACGGCGTGGCAGCGACAGATAGGTGAGGACCTCCGGTATCGGTGTGGTTACCACAACTGCACCGACAACCGAGAGGTCCTCGTGTCACACGCTAATGCCTTGCTCACCCCGAAGGGGCGATTGAAA
>NZ_NOYR01000020.1:0-563 GCF_002258885.1 Rhodococcus sp. 06-1474-1B
GCGTTTGGATCGGCCGAGGTAGAGGGCTCTGCCGTTGTCGTCGAAGATGGTGAGGTAGTGGTGGGCGTGCGAGGCCATGCGGATGGCGTCGCGGATCGAGACGCGGGATCCGGTGGCGGTCATGGCGTAGCCGCAGCCTGATTCAAGGTCTTTCAAACTCATGGTGACGATGGCGGTGACGGGTAGGCCGCGGTGGGTGCCGAGGGTGCCGGAGGCGAGGGTGTGCCGGAGCGCCATTTTCAGGGCATCGTGGCGGCGTTCGTTCTGGGTGCGTCGATCCCGTGCGGCGGCAGCGTCGCGAGCAGCGGTGTCCGATGCGTCGGCGTCGGCGTGGCCGCAGGGTTCAGCAGCGCTGTCGGAGCCGGCATCGTCGTTGGTGTCGGCCGTGCTGTGTGGCGTTGTGCCGCAACCACAGTCGTCACCGTCGCACTCGCCGCAGTCGCCTTCGCAGCAATCCTCGTCACCGCAGTCGTCGTCACTGTCGTAGTTCGTCTCATCCCACAAGCCCGCATGACTGGACCCGGCATCGCCAGGAAAGGGCTCGGGCGTCGGCGTAGTAGCGC
>NZ_NOYR01000010.1:0-26848 GCF_002258885.1 Rhodococcus sp. 06-1474-1B
CCGAATCCCCGACGGCGGCGGACATCGCAAGCTCGGCCGCGCGATCGGAAAGCGGCACAACAAGAAACAGGGCCGCGGTTACTCCTACGTCCATCACGCCGTCGACGATCACAGCCGGCTCGCGTATTCGGAGATCCTCGGTGACGAACGCAAAGAAACCGCCTCGGGGTTCTTCGAGCGCGCCAAAGCCTACTTCGCAGCCCATGACATCACGATCGCGCGTGTGCTGACCGACAACGGATCCTGTTACCGCTCAACACTGTTCGCGCAGACCCTAGGCCCTGGAATCAAGCACAAACGAACCAGGCCGTATCGGCCGCAGACCAACGGCAAAGTCGAACGATTCAACCGAACCCTCAACCAGGAATGGGCCTACGCGAACACCTACCTCTCCGACGAAGCCAGAGCGGCGACCTACCAAGACTGGATCCATCACTACAATCACCACCGACCCCACACCGGCATCGGCGGCAAGTCACCCATCGAGCGACTGACCGTCCACAACGTCCCCGGGAAGAACAGCTAGTCCGACCCGAGCCGACGATACTGTGCCCTTGCGCTAAGTATTCTCGTGGAGATACTGTGCCTTATGGCTCAGTATTCCGAGGTCCTCGACGACGTGTTCCAGGCGTTGGCCGATCCCACGCGGCGTGCAGTACTGGGCCGACTGGGGTCCGGGCCTGCCACCGTGGGGGAACTGGCCGAACCGTTCGACATGACTCTGCCGTCGTTCATGAAGCACATCCATGTACTCGAGCGCAGCGGATGGATTCGCACCCACAAGACCGGACGTGTACGCGCATGCACGATCGAGCGAACCAACCTGGACGCGGCCTCCGCGTGGCTGGAACAGCAACGGTCCGTGTGGGAATCCAGAACCGACCGCCTCGAACAGTTCGTCACCCGATCCCCGAAAGAGAGTGAGCAGCAATGACTTCCTTCGATCCCGAACTCGACCTAAGTATCTCCCGCATCATCGCGGCTCCACGCGAGACGGTGTGGGATGCGTGGGTCGACCCTTCGAAGTTCGAGAAATGGTGGATTCCCGCACCTACTCTGTGCCGAGTCGACGCGTGGGATCTGCAGCCCGGAGGCGCATTCCGAACGCTGATGAGCGAACCCGGAGGCGACTTCGAACCGCACATCGACGGATGCTTCCTCGCCGTCGACCCTCAGGAACGCATCGTGTTCACCAACTCCCTCGTCGAAGGTTGGCGACCTGCTCCGCAACTGTTCATGACCGCGGTGATCACGTTCGCCGACCACCCGGGCGGGACCGAGTACCGGGCGCACGTGATGCACCGCAACGTAGAAGACCGAAAGACGCACGAGGAGTTGGGCTTCCAGGACGGTTGGGGAACCGTCATCGGCCAACTCGCCGCACTCGTCGAAGGCTAGATCACGCGCGACCCGTCGAGCGCAGTTCGTAACGGCGTTCGGCGTAGTCGAGGTCGTCCTTCCACAGGCGTGCGGCGGTGAAGTTCATCGCCGGACGCAGCAATCCCGAGACCTTGCGCGCCATCTGGAAGCCGGGTCGATCCGAGCTCGCGATCGTCGCCTCGATGACCGCCGTCCGCGGGGTACCGTCGGGCGCAGGAGCCAGCGGAGTCGCGTGAGTCTCGACGACGCTTCCCGCCCCCTCACCGTCGAGGATGCGCATGACGATGGTGCGTGGGCCGGGGCAGACGAACTCGGCTCGAACCGGAACACCGATGCCGCGACTGACGCGGAACGTGACATCGACCAGGAAGCGATCGTCCTCCTCGGGCACATCGATGTCGGTGGGCGCGCTCACCACTTTCAACCTCGCGAACGAGTACGGATGGAACCATGCGCCGTGCCACGGATCGAGGCGATTGGCGATGATGTCGTCCGGTTCGCACTTCCCGATCAACGTGACGACACCAGGAATGGACGTCGACGCAGGGGGCCTGATCGGAACCACCGGCACCGGCGTCGGCTCCTCGCCGCCCAGCTCGTCGAGCCGAACCCACACCAGAACACCGTCGTCGAACGCAGGAACCGGCCGCCAGCCAGCCTTACCCTTCGGACTCAACGCCAGCCCATGCCACCGGCACACCAACGCGTCGCACTCGATCTTCGCGGTATCGAGTGCCGCCCCGAGATGCGGACACGCACCCGGACCGATATGCACCTTGCCCGCCGAATCCCGCCACGCAACCAACTCGGTGGTACCGACATAGCGACCGAACGGCTTGTCGGCCTTCACGTCGCGACTCGCAGCGAAAACGAACCAATTACCCGACGTCCGAGTCTTCGCACGCTTCAACGCCGACTCGATGACCTGGGGATTCGCACCCTTCCACGTCGGCTCCTGCTTGGCCCACGACTCCGACGGAAGCGGCTGAAGTGGCATCGTCTTCGGCCAGCGTCGTCGTACTGCATCCAGCGCGGTCATTGCTGCTCCCCACATCGAGACATTGTGTTCATTCTCCATTGTCCCCGCCCGGGGGTACTCAATGTGACGTCGAGTGGACTTTTCGGGGGTCAATGTCACATCTAGTGGACCCGGGGTGCCGGTGAACGGGGAGCGGTGCACGAGGTCAGGTGGGTCCAGTGGGGGTCGGCGGTTCACGCTGCGCCGGTCAACTGATGTCAGCGCCCACAATTCGGCTCGAAACGCGGGATCCCGTGGATGCAGAGAGATAGTGGGCGCTCAGGTCAGTAAGCGAGGTCGCCCAGGTGGCAATGGGCTCGTTGCCGTGTCGGTAGTCCGCGAAGGGGCGATGGCTGTCACCCGTGTTCCCCATCCGATGCACTCAATGTGACATTTGGTGGACTTTTCGGGGGTCAATGTCACATCTAGTGGACTTGGGGTGCCGCGGTTCGGTCAGGCGACACCGAACCAGCGGAGGGCAGCGGTGGTCGCGGCAGCGGCGATCACGATGACGACGAAGGGTGCTTTGCGCCAAGCGAGGATTCCGGCGGCGGTGACGCCGATAGGGGCTGCGAAGCCCGCGAAGTCCTTGCCCACGAGCAGGGTCGAGGTGGCGATGAGGGCTACGAACACGACGGCGACCGAGGTGGACATGACGCGGTCGATGCGGGGCGAGATGGTCATGCGCGAGCGCAGGGCCGGGCCGATGAGGCGGAGCGCGAAAGTGCCGACGACCATGGCGATCAGCGGAATCGTGAGGCTCATGCGGATTCCTCGCGTGCGGCGGGCTTGGCGGACAGCAGTGCGGGCACCACGGCGATCAGCGAGAGGAGCACCGGCAGTCCGCTCGGTAGGAACATCGACGCTGCCAGGGCGATCCCTGCGCCGACGAGTGCGGCATTGCGCGTGCCCCGATCTCGGAGCGCAGGCATGATCAGTCCGAGCAGGATTGCCGGAAATGCGGCGTCGAGTCCGAGTGCGGCGGTATCGGTGATTGCGCCACCACCGAGAGTGCCGATCACCACCCCGATGTTCCAGGTGACGAACAGTCCGATTCCGCACAGCCAGAACGCTGTTCGACGCCGTCCTTCGTCTTCTTCGGCGACGCTGAATGCGACCGCTTCGTCGGTGATCAGGTGGGTGCCGAGCAGTCGCTTCCATGGCGAGACGTTGTCGAAAACGGATCCTATGGAGAATCCGAGCGGCACGAGCCGGGTATTGGCGAGCAATGCGCTCGCCACGGCGGCGACGGGGTTGCCGCCGACGGCCAGGATGCCGACGAAGATGAACTGAGAGGAGCCCGCGAAGACCACAAGCGACATCACCACCGGTAGCCACAGTGGCAGGTCGGCGGCTACGGCGATGGCACCGAACGAGGCCCCGACCAAGGCGTCGGCCAGACAGACCAACGCGATGTCGCGGATGTTGACCCCCTGCAGGGTTCGCCATGTCGAACGCATGGTCGTTATAGTGGACGATGTTAAGCTGTTCGTCAAATCAAACGAACGTACCGATGGAGTGAACGAATGGCGGACGCCGGACCACCGATCGCGGCCATCGCTGCCGCTCTGCAGCAGGAACGACGACGCGTCGGCCTCTCGCTGGCCGAGGTGGCGCGTCGTGCGGGTATCGCCAAATCGACTCTGTCGCAACTGGAATCAGGTACGGGGAATCCAAGTCTGGAAACTCTGTGGGCGCTCAGCGTCACCCTGGATGTGCCGTTCTCCAGACTGGTCGAGCCCGCGAAGCAGTCGGTCCGGCTGATCCGTGCGGGGGAGGGGCCGAGATTCGCGTCGGACCGGGCGGACTACTCGGCGACGCTGCTGGCGTCGTCTCCGCCGAACGCGCGACGAGACATCTATCTGGTCAGTGCGGACGTGGGCGAGCCCAGGCGCTCGGACCCTCATTCCCCCGGCGTGGTCGAGCACGTGGTGCTCAGCGCCGGACGAGCGCTGGTGGGGCCGGTGGGCGAGGCAGTCGAACTGTTGCCCGGCGACTATGTCGCCTACCCCGGCGACGCGCTGCATATCTTCGAGGCGCTGGAGCCGAACACCATGGCGGTGATGATCACCGAGCACAGCTGAACGGAACGCAGTTGACGTGCGGGGAATAGTCGGCGGACGTACCCCGTTGGACTCTTTCGACGGCGTTCGCTTGGCAAGCCCCGGGCCTCACCCCATTTGTCGCTACGAGCGACCACTCGCCGAGAGGCGTTTGCAGCGGACGTCGTCCTTACTTTTGTCCGTGTAGCGAAGGGACGAGATTCATGGCAGCCAAGACGTGGTTCATCACCGGCACCTCCAAGGGATTCGGACGCGTGTGGGCTATTGCAGCCCTCGACCGCGGTGATCGAGTCGCAGCCACCGCTCGCAACACGGCGACACTGCACGATCTCGTGGAAAAATACGGCGACGCGATTCTGCCGATCGAGCTGGATGTGAACGACCGCGCTGCCGACTTCGCAGCAGTCGCCCTGGCGCACAAGACCTTCGGATCGCTCGACATCGTCGTCAACAACGCCGGCTACGGCCAGTTCGGGATGATCGAAGAGATCTCCGAGGAGGACGCCCGCGCGCAGATCGAGACCAATGTCTTCGGAGCGCTGTGGGTCACTCAGGCCGCGTTGCCGTTCATGCGTGAGCAGGGCAGCGGCCACATCCTGCAGGTGTCGTCCATCGGCGGAATCTCCGCATTCCCCAATGTCGGTGCGTACCACGCGTCTAAGTGGGCCCTCGAAGGATTCAGTCAGGCCCTGGCGCAGGAGGTCGAGGACTTCGGTATCCATGTGACGCTGATCGAGCCGGGTGGGTTCTCCACCGATTGGGCCGGTCCGTCCGCCAAGAAGTCCACAGACATCGCCGCGTACGACCCGATTCGGGAGAAGGCCGCCGAACTGCGGAGTGCAAGGCAGGCGACTCCTGGCGATCCGGTAGCTACGCGTTCGGCGCTGCTCAAGGTCGTCGACGCCGAAAAGCCGCCACTGCGAGTCTTTTTCGGCGAGGCACCGCTCCAGATCGCGACGAAGGACTACGAATCACGCCTGGCGAACTGGCGTGAATGGCAGCCCGTGGCCGTCGAGGCGCACGGAGGCTGAGTCTCCACCACACGAACCTCTAGGTGTGGCTCCAACCTGGGCGGCCTTGATCCGTCTCAGGAGGCTTGCTTGCAGCTACGCTCCGGACGCGACGAAAACGCGGGGGAGCGGGGATTCACGCCCATCGTCGGGATCCACACCTCGTCGGTGGGGTGTGCCTGTCGGCTGAGGGCGCGGATCGAGTGGTGGCGTTCTCGCAGTTGCGAGCCGGTGTCCCGGCGACTGGACAACGACAACCGCGAGGTCGATGTCCAGCGAATAGTGCTGCAGGCCGTCAATTCTCCGGAGTGAGCGCGACGATGTTCGCAGCAGTTCGTTCATCCGTGTTGGCCGTGTCCTCGAAGTAGCGCCGAAACAACGTACGCATCGAATCGATGACGTCGATGTGCTGCTGCAGTATGACGTCGAGTGACGTGTCTTTGCCCGTCGCAAGGCGCAGAAACTTGTCACGCAACGCTTGGGCGGATGGCAAGTTGCCCCAGTCTTCGACCTCGGTCAGAGCAAGCGAGTCGACCTGCATCTTCTTGAGGTGAGCCAGGTAGGTGACACAGGCTGCATCGCATCTTGCAGCGACGTCGGCTGGAATGGTGAGGGTGCCGGAGTCGGCTCGTTGGTTCATGTCCTGCCACTGTGCGAGGAGGTCAGGCTTCACTTGGCCCACGGTGTGTGTGTCCTTCGATAGACGGAAAATTCAGTTGGGCAGTTCGGAATCGAGTCTGGTCACTACGGCATTGAGCTCTGTGCATGGGTCGTACGGTGAGCTGCCAGTCAATTGGCCTGTAATGAACGTTGCTCTGATCAATTCAGCTCCAGCGGTGAATGCGATGCCGCAGTTGCGGGATGCATCGGCGGCTATCTGCTGGTACTGGGTGGCATCCCGAGTGCCTACTCGGACAGGCTCGAGTCGATCGAAATGGCTCGGATCGTCGATGTAGTCCAAGCTCTGCAGCCCAACAAAAATGCGCAGGAAGTAGGCGTCAGCTGGCGAGCGACTTACCCATCCGCAAATTTTGAATCCGTTTTGATCGCGGCCGAACACCCCCGATTCCTTGGAGTCGACGTTCAATCCCGCCTGCTCGATGGCGTTGTCGGGGATGGTGCATGGATCCCAGGGCGTCGGTGCTGCGACGGCCGTGCTGGTTGTTGCGATGACTTCGGGGACTGCAGTACCGTCTTGGCCCGTCGAACATGCGGTGAGCAGGAGCAGACCTACTGCGATTGCCGCCCATCGACTGTTTCGATGCATGTGCACTGTCCTTTCCCAAGAGCCCATCTACGGGTTGGACGCAACGGAGTCGGCGCTGGTTCCGTTCACCTGCTCCGGACTCGAGAGCTCCGGCTCGTAATCGAGCAACTCACGAGAACTCGAAAACCCGACCGGTCGGTCGAACTAGTGAGTCATCCCGCTGACAGATCCGCGTCGGTTTGGCATTGTGGTGGGATGCAGCGGCGCGTGGGCGAGAGTTGGTCCGCGGGACCGGTCTCAGGGGTAACCCCTGGGTACATATTGAGAATCGAGCACTGCGTCCGAAGCTGGTCTGCACGCTACGCGTGCTTGGCAGCTCCGAGGACGAAAGATTTCGGTCGCCGCGCGCCGCTGCATTCTCTCGCTCGAGACCCGTTGGAGCGACCGACGTGAACGACCGCGAACTGTTTCCGCGCGCCGCCGCAACCCTGGCTCGTTTGGCTGCAGACGCAGAGTGGACGCAATCGGGGCTCGAGGAGGCGTTCTCTCGATTCATGCCGGCCAAGGCCCCGAGGTTGGCCGATCGAATCATCGACCTGTACCCGAGTCCGCCGTTCGGCGAGGCGTCGATATTCGTTCTGCTGCGCGATCTTCCGTTGATTGCGCCGTCGTCGAAGTCGTCACAGCGATCGCCGATACGTGGCCGTGTCGTACCCTGGCGGTTCGAGGTGCCTCGCTACGAGACGACGGGCCAGCTCGCGCAATCACTGGATCTGACCATTTCCGAAATCGAGTGGTTTGCCGACCTGCAGGGGAGGCTGCGTACTGCGCCGTTCCCGTTGCAGCACTATCGATCTGCTCGCCTCGACAAACGTCAGGGCATTCGACTGCTGGAGGTGCCCAAACCGCGCCTGCGCGAGATTCAGCGAAAGATACTGCACCGCATCCTGGATCGAATTCCGCCACATCCCGCCGCGCACGGTTTTCGTAAAGGGCGCAGCCCCCGCACGTTCGCGACGCCCCACGCCGAGCGTGAGGTGGTGGTCTCGGTCGACTTACGTCGTTTCTTTCCGTCCATCGGGTTCGATCGAGTGGTGGCGATCTTCGAGGCCGTCGGCTATCCCAGAAGAGTTGCGGCGAATCTTGCCGCGCTGTGCACAACGGTCACCCCGGCCGGCGAATTGACGGGCATGGACCGCGCGACGGCGGCGAGGCTTCGCACCACCCACTTGCCGCAGGGCGCACCGACGTCGCCCGCCCTGGCCAACCTGGCTGCCCGCCAACTCGATATTCGAGTTGCCGGGCTCGCCCGCACCATGGGTGCCCGCTACACCCGCTACGCCGACGACCTGGCGTTCTCCGGTCCGGCCGAGCTCGACGTCGACAAGTTGCTGTGGGTGGTGTCCCAGATCGCGCACGACGAGGGCTTCACGATTCATCCCGACAAAACCCGAGTACGGCGCGCGCATCAACGGCAACAGCTCACGGGGCTGGTGGTCAATGCGTGGCCCGCAGTTCCGCGAGAGGAGTACGACAACCTCCGCGCGTTACTGCACAACTGCCTCGGTAGCGTTGCAGCCCAACAGAATCGGAACGGCCTTACCGACTTCCGCGCCCATGCGTACGGACGTATCGCGCGGATCGGCGAGACCAGCGAGACACGTCGTCGGAAACTGCTCGAGATGGCAGCCCGGGTCGATTGGGAGGGATCCGGGTAGTCGGACTGGGTACACCGACGTTTTACGAAGGAGCCGCTATGAACGACCTGACCTTCACTATCGGGCACGAGGAGCTGGTGATTCGCCAGCGGTGGGAAGTTGTCAGCATCATCAACGACATTCTCGTTGCGGTCTGGTTCATCGTCGGCAGCATCCTCTTCTTTCAGGAGAGCACGACGGTAATCGGTACGTGGTTCTTCCTGCTGGGGAGTATCGAACTGCTCATCCGTCCCGTGATTCGACTGGCGCGACGGGTGCATCTGACACGGATCGGTCGTGCACGAACCGCGTCCGAGAGCGACGACGACTTCTGACCACATCGCCGCACCCTGTTCGCTTTTGTTGACATTTGTTGCTATCTGGTGAATGTTGTGTGCATGGAATCAGGTCTGGTGATGGTGTGATGCTCGCCCATCAACGTCAGCAGAAGATTCTGGACCGGGTGCGGTCCGAGGGAGCCGTCACGGTGGCCGCGTTGGGCACTGCTCTGTCGGTGTCCGACATGACCATTCGACGTGACGTCAATGAACTGGTCGCCCAGGGCCTGGTCGAGCGAGTGCATGGCGGCATCACCGCGCCGAGTTCCGCGAGCGCGTTCGAGCCGGGCTTTCCGGTGAAGTCCGAGCAGAGCCGTGACGCCAAGGCCGCCATTGCCCGCGCCGCCGCACGATTGATCCGGCCAGGAACGACCATCGGCATCTCCGGAGGTACGACGACACACGCGCTGGCGCGGGAACTGCTTCGTGTACCCGACATCACCGTGGTGACCAACTCCTTGCCCGTCGCCGACGTCCTTCATGCCGGCGGCAGAGCAGACCACACCGTGTTGCTCACCGGAGGCCAACGCACCCCGTCGTACGCACTCGTCGGTCCGTTGGCAGTCGGCGCGTTGCAGACGCTGCACGTCGACATTCTGTTTCTCGGCACGCATGGAGTGGACATCGATGCGGGCCTCACCTGCCCCAATCTGCTGGAGGCACAGACCAATCAGGCCTTCGTCGCCTCGGCTCGACGCGTCGCGGTCCTCGCTGATCACACCAAATGGGGTGTTCGCGCCCTCGCAACCACCGCTGCGTTGTCGGAGGTGGACGTGATCGTCACCGATGTCGCTGTGCCCGAACGTATTCGTGACGCGCTGACCGACATCGTCGACGACGTGGTCGTCGCAACCGGTCCCGCCGAGCCCCGGCCGACCACCCAGGAGGCGAGCAGTCGATGACCGCGCAGGACACCACCCATCCCATGCGCAAGACCTCGACCACGTTGGCCGACGGTCGAGAATTGATCTATTACGACGACACCGAGCCCTACCTTTCCGGTGGTGCCACCCGGGAGCTCGTGGACTCACGACCGCTGTCGCCGTCGATGTCGTTCTCGCAGATGAGATTCGACGTTCTCACCGGCGAGTGGATCGTCATGGCTGCCCAGCGGATGGACCGCACGTTCTTGCCTCCCGCCGACCTGTCCCCGTTGGCCCCCAGCCGTCCGGGCCGGCCGGCGACCGAGATCCCGGCCTCGGATTACGACGTCGTGGTGTTCGAGAACCGTTTCCCGTCGTTGGCGGGAAATGCTGCACAACAGACTCTTCCGGCAGCGGTCGACGGTGAGCCGCTGTGGCCACTGGCGGCAGGTACCGGTCGGTGCGAGGTCGTCTGTTTCGCCAGTGATCCCGACGCGTCTTTCGTCTCGCTGGAACTGTCGAGGGTTCGAACGATCATTGATGTGTGGGCAGACCGGACCACGGAGCTCTCGGCGATCGACGGAGTGAAACAGGTGTTCTGCTTCGAGAATCGTGGCAAGGAGATCGGTGTCACCTTGACGCACCCGCACGGCCAAATCTACGCCTACCCCTACCTTCCTCCTCGTACCGATGCTTTGATCAGGCAGTCGCGCACGCACTTCGAGAACACCGGTCGAGTTCTGTTGGCCGATGTACTCGCCGCCGAATTGCGCTCGGGTCGACGGATCGTCGTGGATGTCGAGCATTGGGTGGCGTACGTCCCCGCGGCGTCACGGTGGCCGCTCGAGGTGCATCTTGCTCCGCGCCGCGACGTCGCAGATCTTGCCGAACTGAACGACGCGGAGCGCGACGAGCTGGCCGGCGTCTACCGCGCATTGCTGCGGGGCGTCGACGCATTCTTCGAGGGCGTGGACGAGGTGCCGTATATCTCGGCGTGGCACCAGGCCCCCGTCGGATCCGATCGAGAGCTGGGACGACTTCACCTGCAACTGTTCTCGATGATGCGGTCACCGGGCCGGATGAAGTTTCTGGCCGGATCCGAGTCGGCGATGGGCGCATGGATCAACGACACGACTCCCGAGAGAATCGCAGACAGATTGCGCGAGGTGCTGGTGTGAACTGGTTGAGCGTCGTGTCCGAGCAGAGCCTCGCCGACGGTGCTTCGGGGCTGTTCGACACCGCGTTCGGCGGGGAGCCGGACGGCGTCTGGTTGGCACCGGGGCGAGTCAACCTGATCGGCGAACACATCGACTACGCAGGAGGTCTGGTGTTGCCGTTCGCGCTGCCCTTCGCCACTGCAGTCGCTGTTCGGCGGCGCGAGGATGCCACGATGCGGGCGGTCTCGACGCACACCGACCAGACGTGGACGGGGCAACTCGGTGACATTGGACCGGGAAGTCCGTCGGGCTGGGCGGCGTACGTGGCGGGCGTTGCCTGGGCGCTGCAGGAGCACGGGATAGGCGGAGTCGATGTTGCCGTGCACTCCTCGGTACCGGTGGGCTCGGGCCTGTCGAGTTCGGCGGCCCTCGAGTGCTCGTTCGCCTTGGCCCTGAGCGATCTGTTCGATCTGAACGTCGATCGAAAGGTACTGATCGACGCCAGCATTCGGGCCGAGAACGATGTGGCCGGCGCGTCGACCGGGGGCATGGATCAAGCCATCGCGATGCTTGCCGAACGAGGACACGCCCTGCTTCTGGACTGCCTCGACGGCTCGACCCGGCAGATCCCACTGGACGTCGCGGCGTCGGGTGCTCGCATCATGGTGATCGACACCAACGCTCCGCACCGTCTGGTCGACGGCCAGTACGGTGCCCGCCGGGCCGCCCTCGACCGGGCCTACCTGCAGCTGGGTGTGTCGACGCTGCGCGGACTCGACCCCGAGCGGGCGGTATCGGGGCTCGTCGATCAGGCTCTCGTTCCCCGAGTTCGTCACGTCACCAGCGAGATACGACGAGTCGAGCGGGCAGTAGCGTTGCTGGACGGCGGTGACATCGGTACCGAACTCGGCGACCTGATGACGGCGTCGCACGTCTCGCTTCGAGACGACTACGAGGTCAGTTCCCCCGAGCTGGACAGCGCCGTCGATGCTGCGCTGCGAGCCGGGGCATACGGGGCCCGTATGACGGGTGGGGGGTTCGGGGGTTCTGCCATTGCGTTGGTTCCGATAGCTCGGGTCGATGCAGTCGCTGAGGAAATCTTCACGAGCGCACAGCAATCCGGGCTACCGGAACCGACTTTTCTGTCCGCAGAACCATCGGGGCCCGCGCACCGATTTCGGTGAGTCGATTCAGCTCCGTACCTGAGCGGCCGCGAACGAGGCACCCTGCGTCGTAGAGCCGTTGGTGCCGTAGGTCAGGTGAGCGAAGGTGTTGAAGCCGCCGATCTGGCACACCGGGTCGCCGAAGTTGCAGAAGCTGTTAGTGCGTGAACCGTATGTGCTGCTGGCCGTTTCGATCTTCCTTCCGGTGAGCCCGAATGGGTTGCCGAACACCACAACGGCCTCGATACGGTCGGCGATCGCGGCCGGGATGACGGCGCCGGTGAAGCTGCTGGGAGTGCGCAGACCCACTGCGTTGGTCACCACGGTCGCCCCCTGCGAGTAACCGCCGAGCACGAATTTCGTCGACGGGCACGATGCCGCAACGGAATTGAGATGAGCCACGAGGTCGCGAGATCCGGGTCCCGCGCTGGCCTGGGTGAAGTCGGCGGCGTAGTTCACGGCGTACGTGCTGACCGAGCGATCCGAGAGTTGCGATTTGACGCTGTTCACAAAAGGAGTACCCGTGATGCCGAGGCCGGGAAGTTCCCCGGTGCCGCGAGCGAACGAGACGTCCACATCCGAACACGGCGCGGCCGAGGCCACTCCGGTGGGAAGCGCCACTGCTGTGGCGGAGATGGCAAGTGCAGCAATGGAATAGGCGATCAGGCGTCTCTTCATGGCGAGTCCTTGTGGGTTCGGGGGAGGAGCATCGAAACGAACCATAACCGCTGCGACGTCGCATTCACAGGGTCGTTCAACATTTGATTACAGACGCCCGGTCGGTTATCGAGGCGGGTCCGGGAGGCCGTATCGGTATGTGTCGGTAATCCACTGCCAAGCCTGGTTTCTCAACGCCTGTTGCGCTACGGTGACCGCTGGGGTGCCGTAGACCTGGCGAATGGCCTGGTCCGAATTTTCGGGGGTTATCGAGTGACGAGTCGTTGGGTACGAACAGCGGTAGTGGCGGCGGCAATGGTGGCGATGTGTCCCGTGGTCTCGGCGAACGCGGCACCGAGTCCCGCTCCGGCGACGATCTTGGGGTCGATCAACGACGGCCCGGGTAGCTTCAGCGTCTTCCGCACGGTCGACAGTGGGCAGCGGCCCGTGGCCGCGGACAACGCCGCGTGCAATGACTACTTCGGTTCACCCCGATCGTTGACCGTGGTCGAACGACTCGACGCGCGGATGTACACGTTCGAGAACAACCCGACCACAGGCTTTCTCACCGATCCCACCGACCAGAACGTCGGACCTATCTACGTGTGCGACGGTCCGACGATCGACGGTCAGGCCTTCCTCGATCAGTGGGGTGTGCTGACTGCGCCGGGGCTGGGAAAGTTGACGATGAACGGGCCGTGCGGACTCGAGTTCCTGATCGGCTCGCCCGGCCGTGCCGCGGTCGATTGCGTATTGCGCGTGAACCCCAACGATTCCGGTGTGACCGGTGGAGTTGCTACCAGCAACTCGATCGCCAATCCACTGCGTCTGCCGGACGGACGCACCGGCTCGCTGTGGACCCTCTACACACTCGGTGAAGGCACTGCTCCCGTGCCGGAACCCGTGGCAGGAACCCCCCAACCGACCGGCTCGGTCAAGTACAGCGCCGGTCGCGAGGTGAACTCGGTTTCGACCGGAAGCACTCCCGCATGCCCGGGTGGCCTGCGCACCACGGAGATTCACGCCGTGTCCGTCGACGCCGCCACCGGCGCGGCATCGACCGAGCCCTCCGCGGACGTCGCAGCCACGGCGTCGATCTGTTACCAGAATCCGTCGTCCCCGGACTTCGGTGCATCGCTGAGCATCACGAGCTACGGCGTCACGCCTGCGCTGACTGCCAACTCCACCGGGCAGTGCCGTCGTACCGATCTGCCGATCGAGCCGGGCGCCGTGCAGCAGTCCTGCGGCTTCACCCTGCCGCCGCAGCCCGCTCTCGGTCTGACCGGTGGCCAGGTGACGCTCAACGGTCTCGTTCCGACGAACGATGCTGCAGGATCTGCTAATTCGGCAATCTGGACCACCTCGTTCCTCGGTTCCATCACCCCTCGATGAACGGACGTCGGATCGGGGTTCTCGTTCTGACGGTGATGGCAAGCTGCATCTCGGGCGCGGTCGTGACCGCTCCCGGGGTGGCGGCCGAACCACTGGCCGGTTCCCTCGACTACGGGCAGACCAGGGACATCGCCGTGGTGCCGTTGCCCGGCCAGCCCGAGGGAATGGCAGTCGATCCTGAGGACGGCAGCATCTGGTCGGGCTCGAACCGGCCCAATTCGTCTGCGGACGTCTGGCATTGGGACGCCGACGGTAGCCTGCTCGAGACATATTCCCTGGCGGATCACGTACCCGCCCAACACGGCGTCAACGGTATCGCGCTCGACGGCGGCGGTCGGGTCTACGCCCTCGACTACGCGGGGGCGCGGGCGGTGCGCATCGATCCGGCAACCGGAACGCAGACGGTCTACGCGACATTCGCCGATCTCCCGACCTGTGGCGGGGCCGCTGGTAATCGGTGCGAGCCTTCGCCTGTGGATCGACCGGCCTGGCCGAACTGGGCGACGTTCGCGCCCGACGGAACCATGTATGTCAGTGACCTGAACCAGGCCACCATCTGGAAGGTGCCTGCCGGCGGTGGGGCGGCCGAGATCTGGTACCAGAACGCGGATTTCGCCTCGATCTACGGTGTCAACGGCATGCAGTTCGACGCTGCCGGGCGACTGAACTTCGTGGTGACCATGTCCCTGGTTCCGCGTGTCGAATCGTTCGGGCGCGGTGTCGTCCATCGACTTTCGGTAATGCCAGACGGCGCTCCCGGCGAGCTCGAGACAGTGGCGGTCGCGAGTCAGGGTGACGGTTTGGCCATCGGGTCCAGCGGGCGCATCTACCTGCCGATCGCGAATCCGCTGTACAACGCCGTCGAGGTGGTCGATCCCGACACCCGTTCGGTGGTGGCGTCGTTGCCCACACCCGTCGAGAGCATCACTCGGTCCATCCCGTACTCCACACCCGCCTCTGTCGCATTCCGCGGGACGTCGCTGATCGTCTCCAACCACGGACTGCTCGCCATCGACCCACATCAATGGGCAATCCTCGAACTCGGTGTCGAAGAGACGGGACTACCGCTGCACTATCCGAAAGGTCTGGCCTGAGGCCGGTGCTACCGTCTGCCGGTGGACCTCACTCGTGACGAGCGGTGGAAGTTGATCGCGCTCGGTTCGGCGCTGGTCGTGGGAGCGGCGTTCATCGCTGTGCGGGTAGCGTCGGACGAGCCGGATACGCCCGCGCCGGGTGCCGAGCAGGCCATGGTTGCTGGGTCCCTAGACACCCCACCTGAGCCGGCGTGGACGTCAGACGTCCGCACGTTGTCGGACAACGGCGGCGACGTGCTGCTGTCGATGCCCTACGGCCTCGGCCAGTACTACGGCTACGGCGGATTCCTCAGCGGAGACGGCGTGATGATCGGTGCGACCGGGTATCCGCTTCCCAGTGCGGATCCATCGAGCGGCGCAGAGGTAGGAGCCGTAACCCTCGTCGGCGTGAACCCGGATGACGGCGCGCCGCTGTGGAAGACGCCTATCGGGCGGGTGAGTCAATGTGCGTCGGAACTGGAATCGGTGTTGCTCGCGTGCTGGGGTGATCGGCGCGTGGTGTCCATCGACACGTCCGATGGGGCGCTGGTCGCGGACGTCGGAACGGATTTCGATGTGAACGGTGCGCGAATCGTGGATCAAAGCGTCTTCGTCTCTGGGAATCTGGACGGAACGCCGGTGTTGACGAAAGGTACCCCGACTGCGATCGAGTCCGACTTCCGTCGGACGTTCGAGCGGTCCGGCGACTTCTCCTCGGTGTATGTCACTCCGGATCGAAAGTCGGTGATGTTGACGTCCAGGGGTGACGGCACTCCGCAATACATCTACACCATCTTCGATCTCGACAGTGGCGCTGAGAGATTCACCTACGAGGGTGACTCGGTGCAGAGCGTCGGGAACGGCCTGTTCCTCTCCAGCATAGGAAGCGAATCGGGAACCGTCGGCACTCAGAATCTCCTGGCGGCAGACGGCTCGGTGATCCGAGCGATTCCGCGGCCGTCCTACGGAGCGTCGATGTATCCCAGCAGTCCACTGAAACCGTCGCCGATGTTTCTCGGCGACGGAGCCTACGACCCGAACACCGGTGACGAGCTCTGGCGTAACCCCGCGATGGTGCAATCAGAGTTCAGCGGTGCCCAATCTGCCATGGTTGCAGTGGTCGGCGGCGTCGTCATCGTCACCGATCCTGAAGCGAAGACGCTCACCGGTCTCGATATCGACGACGGCACCGAGCGTTGGGTGACGCCGTGGGAAGACGCGTACTGGGTACGCGGCGGACTGACCGACGGAAAGAACTTCGTCTTCGGCGACTATCGGGGTACGCATTCCATCGACGCCAGCAGCGGAGAGATCGGATGGACCATCCCACAGCCCGAAGGTGCCAACCCGGCTCGGGTGGTGGTCTCCACGGCAACCGGACACATGACCAGGTCGTGGGACAACCAATTCACGGTGTGGAAGTGAGTGGGATCCCCGACCCGCAAGTATCGGGTGCAGTAAACCTCGCTCACCCGATTCTCCGCGCTTGACCCTCACACTGTGTGAGACGAGAACCTCGGAGAGTCATGTTCAACATTGGAGAGTTCGCATCGATCGGCCGGGTCTCGGTTCGTATGCTTCGGCACTACGACGAGATCGGGTTGTTGACTCCTGCACGGGTGGATCCGTTCACGGGCTATCGCTCGTACGACGGTTCGCAGTTCGAGGTTCTCGGACGCATTCTCATGTTCAAGGACCTCGGGTTCAGGCTCGACGAGGTGACGCAGATCGTGCATGGTCAGGTCAGCGCCGATCGGCTACGAGAGATGCTCGCGGCCAAGCGCACTGATCTCGCTCGTCGACTCGATCTCGACGCCGCTCGCCTGCGTCGTATCGATGCGCGGCTCTCCCACACCGAAGGGATTTCGATGATCACCGTGGACACCAAATCGTTGCCACCCACCCGTATTGCTCTCGTCACCGAGACCGCCGCCGGGTTCGGGCCCGAGAACATCGGCCCGGTCATCGGCCCGATGTACGCCCGACTCGCCCAGACGCTCGCGGAGCACGGCGTGACGTTCGGGCCGTCGTCGATCGCCATGTACGAGGCCGTCGACGACGGGGACGGCACCGGCATCACCGTGCATGCCGCATTCGAGGTGGGGCCCGAAGTCGTGGCCGGTGAGGGCTACGAGGTCACCGAGCTTCCGCCCGTCGAGCTCGCGGTGACCACCGTTCACCACGGTTCCATGGCGACGATCGGCGAGACCTGGGAGCAGTTCGCGGCCTGGATCGAGGCCAATGGTTATGAGCTGTCCGGCATTTGCCGCGAGTACTACCTGGTATCGGAGCCTGCGCCGCAGGAGAACTGGGTGACCGAGCTGCAGCAACCGGTGGTCCGGCGTCAGGACGCCTGAGCGAGCTCCACCAGCGCCGTGCACTGGCAGCCACCGGTGACCTCCTCGCATTCGAGCACCAGGAAATGGCGGACATACTCGAGATCCACACAGTCCGGCTCCGTGCACTCCGCACCGCCGATCGCGTGGATCACGAGTGTGCCGTGGCAGGTATCGAAGCTGGCGGACATGCGAATCCCTTTCTGTCGTATCTCTCTCTACATCCTTGATATCACCGGGCTCCGACAAGTTCGGGAGAAGACGAGCGTGTTCGACGCCTGAGCTGGGTAGCGGCCATCACCGTCAGAGCCGGAATCCATGCATATCCCAGGGCGGTCCTGATGATCGTTCGGTCGCCGAGCCATGCTCCGGCCGTCACCAGGACAGCCGCCCACACGACTGCGGCCAGCAGGCTGAGCACCGCGTATTCGCGTTGCCGCAGTGAGGAGGTCGCTACGAGTCGCGGCATGATGGTGCGGATTCCCCCGATGAGATGCCCGGCGGTGGCGACAGCGCGTGGTCGTGAGCGTGCCTGGGTGGTCAGCCCTGAGGCGAACCTCAGCACCCCAGCCGGCAGCGCGGACTCCGCTCGCCCGAGACCCAACACAGTGTCGGCACGGCGACTGTGCCAGAACGCCCACTGCGCACCCATGCCCGACGCCACCGCCGCGGCGACGACGGCGGGCAGCCACGGCACGACACCGATCGACGTCAGCACCCCGAGTGTGATCGGGACGCTGTTTCCTGGTGTGAAGAGACCGAGCAGCGACGCGGACTCGAATGCCAGCAGTGCAAAGACGACGGCGAAGACGACCCACACGGGCATGGACGACAACCGGTCCACATCGAGGATGTTCAGGTTCATACCTGTCGAATCTTGTCGTCCGGACCGCGGAAGAAACCACGATCGACCCACTGATCGACGGTAGGGCTGGCCCTACCTCACCTCGTGGGTTCGCAGTGAGGACGCCCCGGCAACTGCCCACTTAGGCTCATCCGCATGAACCAGGCACTACCGATTCCCCTCAATCCGCTCAGAGCGTGGATTTCGCAGCAGTGGTGGTTGGCAATGGCGTCGCTGTTGGCGACGACGTTCGCCGGACTGGGCGGATGGCTGATCGTAGGTCTGCTCCTGCTCGCGGTGTTCGCATTGCCGTTCGCCCTCAGCGGTGTGCTCGTCTTCGTGTTCACGATCGTGGTCCTTCGTTGGCTGGACATCGCGGCGCGAACGGGCATCGACCTGACCAGCGGCATCGAGATCACGAAACCGGACACCATCGTCTATCCGACCAGCTGGCGAAAGTTGGTGTGGTGTGTTCGTGACGTCGGGCTGTGGAAGTCGCTCGTCTACTGGATCATTCGTATTCCGATCTCGGCTGCGCTGCTGTTCTTGCTGCCTGCGCTCTTCCTGGCGCTTCCGGTTCTGGCGGCCGCCCCGGTCGCGTGGTTGGTCACCGATCCCGAGGGCACCGGGTTGGAGATAGCCGAACGAGTGGACTTTCCGCTGGTTGCGGTGATCGGAGTGGCAGCTCTGGTAGTCCTGGTTGCCGGCGTTCCGCCACTGACGACCCTGATTGCCAAGCTCGATTGGTGGAGCGCTGCAGCACTTCTCGGGCAGTCGGAGTCGAGCAAGCGGGTGAACGAGCTGACCATGAGCCGTGCTCGCGTCGTCGACGCCGCCGATGCCGAGCGGCGACGCATCGAACGGGACCTGCACGACGGTGCCCAGCAACGGCTGGTCTCGGTGGCAATGTCACTGGGACAAGCGAAGTCTCGCGCGTCGGCTACGGACGACGTGGTCTTGAAGGGTTTGCTCGACGATGCACATCGGGAGGCGAAGAACGCGATCGGTGAGATCCGAACGTTGACGCGCGGACTGCATCCCCCGATCCTGACCGATCGCGGACTCGACGCAGCGCTGTCGTCGGTCGCGGCGTTGTCGACAGTTCCGGTGACGATCGACATCGACCCGGCCCTCACCGGCGAGCGACGTCTGAACGCCACCGCCGAGTCGACGGTGTACTTCGTGGTGTCCGAGGCCTTGACCAATGTCGGCAAGCACGCCCACGCCGGAAACGTGCAGGTCGATGTCGCTCGCGGCGAGTCCTCCGTCGCCGTCACCGTGGTCGACGACGGTTGTGGCGGTGCGCATTTCGAGCCCGGCGGCGGATTGGCCGGATTGGCCGACAGGCTCAGCGGAATCGACGGAACCCTGACGGTGACTTCGCCGTCGGGCGGCCCGACACGAGTGGAGGTGACCATCCCGTGCGAGTGATCATTGCCGACGACTCGGTACTGCTACGTGAGGGTGTTGCGCGTTTGTTGGTCGACTCCGGTGCCGAGGTGATCGGAAAAGTTGGTGACGCGGCGCAGCTGTTGACGCTGATGTCGTCCACCGAGCCGCTGCCCGACGTCTGCGTCATCGACGTGCGGATGCCTCCGACATTTCTCGACGAGGGTCTGCGAGCGGCACTGGTCATTCGTGAGCGTTGGCCCGATGTCGGAGTACTGGTGCTCTCGCAGTACGTGGAGGAAAGGTATGCGGCAGAACTGATTCGGCAGAGCACGGACGGCGTCGGATATCTGCTGAAGGATCGTGTCGCCGATGTGGACGAATTCTCCGACGCGGTGAAGACGGTCGCCGACGGCGGAACCGTCATCGATCCTGAAGTTGTGCAACAGATTCTGGCGCGCGCACCACGTTCGGATCCACTCGACTCGCTGACACCGCGAGAGCGAGATGTGCTGACGGCGATGGCCGAAGGTAAGTCCAATGCCGGCATCGCCTCCGCTCTGGTCGTAGGTCAAGCAGCCGTCGAGAAGCACATCGGAAACATCTTCGCCAAACTCGGATTGCTCGGCGACAGTGCGGATCACCGCCGGGTCATGGCAGTCCTACGATACCTGGGAGCTATTCGATGAATCGAATTCCATTGTTGCGCTACACGTTGGCGATCACCACAGCGGCCGTCGTGGTCGGTGCGGCCGGAGCAGGCACCACTGCGGCGATCGCGCTCGGTTTCTCCGTTCCGAAGACTCAGAACTACGACTACTCGGTAGATCACGCGATCGACGGCTCGCAGCTGACTGTGACGACCGGGTTCGCGCACCTGAAGTTCGTGCCCAGTCCCGATGATTCGCTGCATGTTCGAGCGCACGGGATCTACCGAGGGGACGCCCCCACGGTCGACGTCGGTGCGGACGGGTCGAGCGTGGCTGTGGAATGTTCCTACGGCAGGTACAAGACGTGTGACGCCGACGTCGAATTGCAGATACCCGCAGGCCTGACCCTCGCGGTGAACGGTGCGGGCGGTGATGTCGTGCTGTCGGATGTCGGTGCAGACGTATCCGTCTCGACAGCGTCGGGATCGGTGTTCGCTCGTGGATCGGCGGGAGCCATCCGGGTCGACACACGGTTCGGTGACGTGAAGATCAGTGATGCAACTGCGTCCATCGTGGATGTGAGCACGACGTTCGGCGAGATCAGCGTCGAATCGCGTACTGCACCGGAATCGGTCAAGGCGCGCAACGTGATCGGCGACACGACGATCGGGCTTCCGCCCGCCGACTTCTATGCCGTCGACGCGGCATCCGACAAAGGCGACGTCGTCGTCGACGTGATCAACGACCCCAGATCGCCGAAGACGGTCTCCGCCACCAGCGAGGAAGGGCAGATCACGGTGCGGGCACGTCAGTGACTGCGCCGCCATGCACTGAACGACCGGACCGAGGATGTGGTGGGACGCGTCAGCCAGGGCCATGGATGCAATTCGACCGGGGCGATGGCGTCGGCGATGCGAGAGAAGCCGGGAACAGGTGCCCAGGTGGCGGCCAGAGACCGTCCGGAAAGTTCCTCGGATACTCGGCCGCGACGTACCTCCAACGGCCGGGTCGACGCGATCTCGCCGAGAGTCTCGGCGAGAAACACCAGTCGCTTTCCGGACAGCCGCAGCTTGTGGAGGAGCGGTTCGTCGAACACGAAGACGGCAGGTCGCTCGGGATTCGCAGCCATTGCGGGGTCTGTGGTGCCGAGCGATTCCGCGGTCAACCAGACCTGTTCTGCACCATCGCCTTCCATGTGCCCGGGGCCCGCGGGCACCGGGGCCTTGTTGAGATCCGGGCCGTCGACCGCCGGTCCGAGATCGTCGTCGGGCCAATTCTCGATGGGGCAGGCGTCTTTCAGCGCGCAGTTGCGGCACAGGGATGGTGCGCGCTTGTTCACCTGCCACCGACTGAAGCCGTACACCTTGCCGCTTCCGGTACCGACCGTCCATTGCCAACCCAGTCGATTGGCCGCCCGTGAGCCGTCGAGCAAGTGGGTGAACATCTCGTCCTCGCCGTCGCGCCATGTCGCGCCGGCACGCACAGCCCATTGGGACGCCAGCCACATGCGTGTTTGGTTGACGAGCCAACCGTCACTGTGCAATTCGCCCACCACCGTGGACATGCAGTTCATCTCGTCGGGCCAGGGTTCGGAAGTCCAGTTGTGCGGTCGTGGTTGTTCACGACGAAGGGATCTCCCCAGATCGGTTCCGACGCGGGCATAGAGGTGGCGGGCGTATTCCTGCCACATGAGTTCGTCCCGGTACCGCGTGCGATCGCGCGCAGGGGCGTCCGCTACGGCGTCCCACACCTCACGGAGAGTGAGCAGACCGTGCCGGATGTACGGCGACATTCGACTGGCTCCGCGGCGATTCGCAGGAAGGACAGTGCTGCGGTCGCGGGCGTAGCCGGTGATGTCCAAGCTCGCCAGCGCGGCATCGGCCGCCGATTGTCCGCCGCGAATGCCACCCGGAGCTATGTCGTCCGGTCCCTCGAGCGTCAGGTCGCCCAGATGCTCGGCAACCCAGGAAACGACGTCGTCGGTGGTGAAGCCGTCGGCGATCGACGGGGGAGCGGGGAGCTGGGACATGCACCCGGACTTCCCCGTCGGCACGAAAGAGAAACGCCGAGATCAGGGACGTGGCAGGCGACGGTGGAGCGGGTTCGACGTCGTCGGGCTCGCCGCCCGCCCTTGCCGTGGGATGGAGGTGACTACCGTCGGTGAGTCGGCGGTGGCCCGCGAGGCGTCGTGTGCCTTCATCGCAGCGCTGTTCCCCCTGCCGAGGGCAGGAGACGAAATCCGGCGTGCAGCGCTCTCGCCGCACTCCGGGCACGTCACCTGGGAGGGGACATCGGCCATGGAGAATCTCTGCTCGACGGGTTCGCAACGCTGTGTGCAGCGAAAGCTGTAGGTGGGCACGCACACGAGGGTAGCGCGAGGTGTCGTGTCAGTGGCGTTCCGGCGCAACGTCATACAACATTTACACGTCATACCGGGCCGAATACACCACGACGGTGCAATGATCGAGGCAGGAGAATCCGCGCAACCGGAGGTGCCTCGTGCCCGAACTGCTGTTTCCGCTCGACTCGACGAAGAGTTTCACCGAACAGGAGATCGTCGGTCACAACCGATGGCATCCCGACATACCGGCCGCGGTCACAGTGAAGCCCGGCACGTCGTTTCGGGCGCACTGCCGCGAATGGTTCGACGGGGCCATTCACAACGACGACTCCGCCGAGGACATTCTCAATGCGCCGCTCAACAACGTGCACACGTTGTCCGGGCCGTTCCATATCGAGGGAGCCGAGCCCGGGGACCTGCTGATCGTCGATATCCTCGACGTCGGTCCGATCCCGCAGGAAGATTCGGGCCCACTGGCGGGTCAGGGCTGGGGATACACGGGGATCTTCGCCAAGCAGAACGGCGGCGGATTCCTCACTGATCGATTCCCCGACGCGTACAAGGCGATCTGGGACTTTTCCGGGCAGACCACCACATCTCGCCACGTTCCGCACGTGAAGTACACCGGCATCACTCATCCCGGCCTGATGGGAACCGCGCCGTCGGCTGCCCTGCTGGCGAAGTGGAACGCCCGTGAAGGTGCTCTGATCGCCACCGATCCCCATCGTGTTCCGCCATTGGCTTTGGCACCTGAACTCGACGGGGCAATTCTGGGATCGTTGAGCGGCGACGAGTTCTCGCGTGTCGCAGGCGAAGCCGCACGTACGGCACCGCCACGAGAGAACGGTGGCAATCAGGACATCAAGAATCTCACCAAGGGCACTCGCGTCTTCTATCCGGTGTTCGTACCGGGGGCGAAGTTGTCGTTCGGAGACTTGCACTTCTCGCAGGGTGACGGGGAGATCACCTTCTGTGGTGCCATCGAAATGGGCGGTTTCATGGACCTGCACGTCGACCTGATCAAGGGCGGCATGGACACGTACGGGGTCAGTGAAAACGCGATCTTCATGCCCGGAAACACCGCACCGCAGTACTCGGAATGGATTGCCTTCTCCGGCATTTCGGTCACCGTCGACGGCGAGCAGAAGTACCTGGACTCCGACCTGTCCTACCAGAACGCCTGCATGCATGCGATCGACTACCTCACCAAATTCGGGTACAGCCCCGAGCAGGCGTACCTGCTGCTGGGCTCGGCCCCGATCGAAGGACGCCTGTCCGGAGTGGTCGACATCCCCAACTCCTGTGCCACCGTGTACATCCCCACCGCAATCTTCGATTTCCCGATAGCGCCTTCGGCAAGCGGTCCGTTCCAAATCGACCCGGGAATGGGAGCGCCCAGGGCGCAGTTCTGACGTGAGTTTGCTTGATATGTCGCAACTGTGGATGCTCGAGGACATGGAACCGTGGCCTGACGAGCCTGCCGTAGGCGCGGTGTTTACTCCCACCACGTACTGGGCGTCACCCGACCAGATGGACCTGCCGGCGCAAATGTGTGCCGAGGTGCCGGCTCGGGTCGAGACTGTCACTGTGGACGGTCTGACGGAGTGGGTGGCGCATCTCGGGAACGGCTTCACCACGATGATGGGCGACGGCGGCCTGGTCGGTGATGTGACGTTACACGGCTGCCTGGTGTGGGACAGGTATCTGTGGTTGGACTTTCGGACGCGGCCGCGAGGCACCCTCCGCATCCATGATCGGGCCGGTCTTCTCGTGCAACGACGGGAATTGATCCCGACGCGACATCCCGGCGCGTTCAGTGTGACGTACAGCGGTGCGCTGGAGTACCACGAAAGGGATTCAATACCTGCGGGATTCGGAGTTCGATGGAAAGCATCGACTGTCGAGACCGTTGCATCGACTGGTTGAGGTATCTCAGTCGATGTGCTGGTCGTAGTTCACGGTGATGATCTGGTCGACGCGGGCCGGCGACGAATCGATATCTGTGAGCGCGAGAAGGTCCGCAACAGCATCCCTGCTGCCCCCGATATAGGCACAGGGGAAGTCGAAGTGCTGAGCTACACACCACGCGTGGTCGTTGGGCCACCACAGATTCGGTGACAACCCACGGAGGGTGTCCGTTGCGCGTTCGATCGGACCCCTCAACAGGAAATAGTTGTAGCCGGCGATTTCCGCGGTCGGTGCCGTCACGCGAATGTCATCGAGTGCCGTGTTGCCTTCCCAGACGGCGAACCAGCATTCGTCGGGTGTTTTCGTGCTTCGAGCGAGAACCTCGGTGATGGATGCCAGCTGACATGCCAGGCTGCAACGGTTTTCGCCCGCGAAAGGAGATTCGGCGTGCCGTTGCGCCCGGGATACTGGATGCGGGCATAGGCGTCGAACACAGTGGGGACCAGCGAGCCCACTGTGGTTGTGGCGACGCCGTCGAGGTTGTAGTCCACCCACTCTGCTTCCGAGACATCCTGTTGCAGATCAGTGTTCGACCACTTCGCGCGTGCGGCGTTCAATGGCTGTACCAGGGTTGTGGACGGTCAGGATCGTCGATGACCGTGTCGACTCGACGGTCGGCAAGAACATCGTTGATTGCTGCTGAACTGGCACCGATGGTGGCGAAGTGGGGATCGATGTCGTTGGCGATGCACCAGGCTCGGTCGGCGGGCCAGACGAACGAGGGGATCGGCAGACCCTCGGGACCAGGGGGATCGAGTGCCTGCTCCCAGCGCAGTAGGTCCAGGGCAGGTCCCCGGAACAAGAATGCTTCCCGTTCCGGGAGGTGGATTCGCGCGGCACCGTGCACCTCGAGACCACCCCACCCCTCCCACACGCAAAAGTAGCAGTCCGCTGGTGTCGTTGTGTGTTTGGCCAGCGTCGCAACGACCATCGCCAATTGGTCTGTCTCCGAACGCTCGTCGTACGGAATGTCGGCCTCGCCCTCACGCTGATCCGCGTGCGTCGGATCCGGGATGAACCGGAGACGCGCGTAGCTCTCGTACCCCAGTGGACCTCTAGTGGCGAGGTCCCACCAATCTCGATCAGCGTGGACGAGCCAGTCGGCGGCAGTGAGATCGCTGGATGGTCGCACGGTCATGGTGCGCCCTTTCTGGGTCGATACCGGGCTTGCGCTAGTGCGACGTTACCGATCCATGAGGTGGACCGGGACTACCGGAGCTGGCCCTACGAAGTGGTGCCCGTCGTCACCGCGGCCTGAGGCGACAGAGTTGGATAGGAACGTGTGTTCGAAAACTTGTCGGTGGGTCGCGGTAGATTCTGTTCATGCTTTCGGGGGACGGCGGATCAGGGGTGGACGGCATCGACACGGTGCCGCCTGCCCCTGACGTGTCCGACCCCGACTTGGCTGGGTTGGTCGAGGCGGTGGAGTCGGCGGTCGCGGAGTTGGCGGGGCAGGCGTCGGTATCGTGGTCGAATGCCGACCGGCGTGCGGTGATCCAACGCATGGAAACTGTGTCGCGCTCTGTGACGGCGTATTCGCACACCTGGCTCAACGAGCTGATCGCACAGCACGGCCTCGATGTGTATCCGGGGTCGGTGCTGTGTTCGGTGGCATGGATGCTGCGGATCACCCCACGCGCGGCCGGTGCGCGGGTGCGTCTGGCCGCGGAGTTGGGTGATCGCACCGCATTGTCCGGCGAAGTGCTGCCTCCGTTGTTGCCGCACACCGCTGCAGCGGTGCGGGCAGGGTTGCTCGATGCCCAGCACGTGCAGATGATCCGTGAATTCTTCCGGCACCTCCCGTCGAGTGTCGATCCGCAGACTCGCGATCGCGCCGAACAGCAGTTGGTGGGTCTCGCCTCGACGAGGCGGCCCGACGACTTCGCGCCACTGGTGGCGCATCTGGACTCGATCCTCGACCCCGACGGCGACTTCGACGAGGACGAAGACGAGGACAAGAACGGAAAGCCGAGGCCACGGAAACGGGATGCGTTCTTCTACCTCGGTGAGCAGGGTTCCGACGGAATGTCCGAGGGGAAGTTCTGCGTCGACTCGGAGCTCCGGGCCTACCTCGAAGCCCTGTTCTCGAAAGCCGCGAAGCCGGGAGTGAACAACCCTGCCGACCCGACATCGATCGTCCACGAGGATGAACGTGACGACGACAAATACGAGGCCGACGGTGATGACAACGGCGGGAACGGCCGCGCTACTACGCCGACGCCCGAGCCCTTTCCTGGCGATGCCGGGTCCAGTCATGCGGGCTTGTGGGATGAGACGAACTACGACAGTGACGACGACTGCG
>NZ_NOYR01000015.1:0-23418 GCF_002258885.1 Rhodococcus sp. 06-1474-1B
GTCCAACGCCTCGAAAAACCGCACCTTCAACCCAGCACATGCCACGATCCCCGCAACTCCCTCAAATCGAGGGTGTTGCGGGGATCGTTAGAACCCGCCTGCTCGCGTCGGGCCCTTCGGCACTCGTGCTGGGCGATCTACGAGTAGATGGCCTCGATGTCGCTGCCACGTTCGGTGTGGATGATGTTGCGCTTGAGCTTCATCGTCGGAGTCAGCTCGCCGGTCTCGACCGTGAAGTCGTTCTCGAGGATCGTGTACTTCTTGATCTGCTCGGGGTTGGAGACCTTCTTGTTGGCCTCGGCCACGGCCTTGTCGATTTCGGCGACGAGGTCGGCGTTCTTCGACAGCTCCGAGAACGGGATGTCGGCAGCGAGGTTGTGGCGTTCGAGCCAGCCCGGCATTGCTTCGGGGTCGAGGGTGATGAGCGCACCGATGAACGGCTTGGCGTCACCGACGACGAGGCACTGGCTGATGATCGCGTTGGCGCGCAGCGCGTCCTCGAGTACCGCGGGGGCGACGTTCTTGCCGCCTGCGGTGACGATGATTTCCTTCTTGCGGCCGGTGATCGAGACGAAGCCTTCCTGGTCGATCGAGCCGAGGTCGCCGGTGTGGAACCAGCCGTCGACGATCGCTTCGGCGGTGGCCTTCTCGTTGTGCCAGTAGCCGCTGAACACCACGGGCCCCTTGAGCAGCAGTTCGCCGTCTTCGGCGACCTTGACCGCGTGGCCGTCGATGGGCTTGCCGACGGTGCCGACGCGCTGTTCCTTGGTGGTGTTGACGGTGACGGCCGCACTGGTCTCGGTCAGACCGTAGCCCTCGTAGACCGGTACCCCTGCGCCGCGGAAGAAGTGGCCGAGGCGAGCGCCGAGGGGGCCGCCGCCCGAGACCGCACGATCGCAGTTGCCGCCGAGCGCAGCCCTCAACTTGGAGTAGACGAGCTTGTCGAAGACGGTGTGCTTGAGATTGAGGACCAGGCCTGCGCCGCCCTTCTCCTGGGCCTCGCTCCACTCGATGGCCGTCGCGGCGGCCTTGTCGAAGATGCTGCCCTTGCCGCCGTCGTGCGCCTTCTGCTTGGCCGAGTTGTAGACCTTCTCGAACACGCGCGGCACCGACAGAATGAAGTTCGGCTTGAAGACGGCGAACTGATCCACCAGGGTCGACACGTCCGAGGTGTGGCCGACGGTCACCTTCGACTCGAACGAGCCGAACGACACCGCGCGGGCGAACACGTGCGCCATCGGTAGGAACATCAAGGTGCGGTTGCCCTCGCGCATGGAGTCGTGCAGCGCGATCTGGGTGGCCTGGACCTCGGCGTAGAAGTTCGCGTGTGTCAGCTGCACACCCTTGGGGCGGCCGGTGGTGCCCGAGGTGTAGATCAGTGTCGCGGGGGAGGCGGCAGTGACCTGGTGTCGACGGGTGTGCACGTCCTCGTCGCTGATTCCCGCGCCTCGGGTGGTCAGTTCGTCGATGGCTCCGCCGTCGATCTGGAGTACCTCACGCAAGTCGGCGGCCCCGTCGGTGACGTCCTTCAGGTTCGAGACGTGCGACGCGGTCTCGACGATCAGCAGCTTGGTCGCGGAGTCCTCGAGGATCCACTGCGCCTGATCTGCAGACGAGGTCTCGTAGATCGCGACGGTGCATCCGCCGGCGGTCCAGATGGCGTAGTCCAGGACGACCCACTCGTAGCGGGTCGCGCTGAGAATGGCGACGCGGTCGCCGAGTTCGACGCCCGACGCGATCAGGCCCTTGGCCACCGCGGTGACCTCTTTGGCGAACTGACCCGCGGTGACATCGGTCCAGGTGCCGTTCACCAGGCGCTGGAACGGGACGAAGTTCGGTGCTTCCTTCTGGTACCGGAAGACGGTGTCGGCCATGGATGCGTCGTCGGGAATGGTGAATGACGCCGGCACAGAATATTCGCGCACTGCTGGACCCCTTACGGATAAATAGCGTGGTAGTTGTGCATTTCATCACACCCGAGTCCGTAACGCACCACCGAGGTTGTCCGCTTTGTGAATTTTCGGTCGTTTTTCGGGGGAGGTGAGTGTGACTCGGGGTACAACATAACGGTGTCCGGTCGTGTGTCTCCGTCGGGTCGCCCTTGCAGGGCCGTGTGTGCGTGCCCCCATCACCGCTGTTTTCGTCACCTGATCAGCGCAGAAGGAGTCGCGGGGGCCGGGCAGGTACTAAACTCGGGTGTATATGAGCACTTCAGAATCTGATCAGGATGCCGCCGTGACGTCTGACGAGACGAGTTCCTCCCCTCCCGTCCACGCAGGTGAGTCTTCTTCGACAGCGGATGACGACATCACTTTTGCCGATCTCGGAATAGACGAGCGGGTCCTGAAGGCCCTGCGCGACGTCGGATACGAGAGCCCGTCGCCCATCCAGGCGGCCACCATCCCGCCGTTGATGGCGGGCAATGACGTCGTCGGCCTTGCGCAGACCGGAACGGGTAAGACCGCTGCGTTCGCAGTGCCGATCCTGTCCCGTCTCGACGTCTCGCGTCGGACGCCGCAGGCGCTGGTGCTGGCACCGACCCGCGAGCTCGCGCTGCAGGTGGCCGAGGCGTTCGGCAAGTACGCCACCCACATCCCGGGTCTGCACATTCTGCCCATCTACGGCGGCCAGGCCTACGGGATCCAGCTGTCCGGCCTGCGCAAGGGTGCGCAGATCATCGTCGGCACCCCGGGTCGCGTCATCGACCACCTCGAGAAGGGCACGCTCGACCTGTCCGGGCTCGAGTACCTCGTGCTCGACGAGGCCGACGAGATGCTCAAGATGGGGTTCCAGGAGGACGTGGAGCGCATCCTCTCCGACACTCCCGAGTACAAGCAGGTCGCGTTGTTCTCGGCCACGATGCCGGCCGCGATTCGCAAGATCTCCAAGCAGTACCTGCACGATCCAGTGGAGATCACCGTCAAGACCAAGACGTCGACGGCACCGAACATCACGCAGCGCTACGTGCAGGTGGCGCATCAGCGCAAGCTCGAGGCGCTCACTCGAATCTTCGAGGTCGAAGAGTTCGAGGCCATGATCATGTTCGTGCGCACCAAGCAGGCCACCGAAGAGCTCGCCGAGAAGTTGCGCGCCCGGGGCTTCTCCGCCGCCGCGATCAACGGCGACATCGTCCAGGCACAGCGTGAGCGCACCATCGGCCAGCTCAAGAACGGCCAGATCGACATTCTGGTGGCCACCGACGTGGCGGCTCGTGGTCTCGACGTCGACCGCATCTCGCACGTCATCAACTACGACATCCCGCACGACACCGAGTCCTACGTGCACCGCATCGGTCGTACCGGCCGCGCGGGTCGCGCCGGTCAGGCTCTTCTGTTCGTCGCGCCCCGGGAGCGTCACCTGCTCAAGGCCATCGAGCGCGCGACGCGGCAGCCCATCACCGAGATGCAGCTCCCCAGCGTCGACGACGTCAATGCGCAGCGCGTGACGAAGTTCAAGGACTCCATCACCGAGAGCCTCGGCAACGAGAATCTGGCGCTGTTCCGTCGGCTCATCGAGGACTACGAGCGCGAGCACGACGTGCCCCTGGTCGACATCGCGGCAGCGCTGGCCATCCAGTCGCGCGACGGCGAAGCGTTCCTGTTGAAGCCGGAGCCGCCGGCCCCGCCGCGGGCACCCCGTGAGCCGCGTGAGCCGCGTCCCCCTCGCACGTTCGACGAGGATGCGGCCAGCTCGCACCACCGCAAGACGGGCCAGGAGATGGCGACGTACCGCATAAGCGTCGGTAAGCGTCATCACGTTGCTCCCGGTGCCATCGTCGGTGCCATCGCCAACGAAGGCGGTCTGCGTCGAAGCGACTTCGGGCACATCAGCATTCGTCCCGACCATTCGCTGGTCGAGTTGCCTGCCGACCTCGCCGACGAGACGGTCGAGGCGCTGCGTCGCACCCGCATCAGCGGTGTGCTGATTCAGCTGCAGCCCGATTCCGGTCCTCCCAGACGTAGTGGCGGTCCGCGCGGCGGCGGAAAGTTCAAGGGCAAGCGCTAGCACCACGTGCGCGGAACTTCGTAGCCTGCTACGAAGTTCCGCGCACGACCCGCCGGCTCGAGCGTTTGGTGGCTCAGGCCCCGGGTATCCGCACGTGCATGACCAACGTCACTCTGCGTGTCAACGGAACCGATCGTGAGATCGACTGCGACACTCGATCCACTCTGCTCGACGCACTTCGCGAGAACCTGGATCTCGTCGGGGCCAAGAAGGGGTGCGACCACGGTCAGTGTGGTGCCTGCACCGTCCTGGTCGACGGCCGGCGAATCAACAGTTGCCTCACGTTTGCTGTCGCGCAGGTCGGGCGCGAGATCACCACGGTCGAGGGACTGTCCGACGGCGACACTCTGCATCCCGTGCAGCAGGCTTTCGTCGATCGTGACGCGTTCCAGTGCGGGTACTGCACGTCCGGGCAGATCTGCTCGGCGGTCGCGGTGATCGAGGAGGCGAAACAGGGCTGGCCCAGTGCGGTCACCGAGGACCTCGAGGCCACCGATGTCGAACTCGATTCCGGCGAAGTGCGCGAGCGCATGAGCGGCAACCTGTGCCGCTGCGGTGCGTACGCGAACATCGTTCCCGCAGTGCAGGACGCGTCATGAAAACATTCGAGTACCGAACCGCCACTGCGATCGACGACGCTCTCGAACGCCTGGCGGGGGACGAGAACGCGATGTTGCTCGGTGGCGGCACCAATCTGGTCGATCTGATGAAGCTGGGTGTGGCCGCACCATCGGCGTTGATCGATGTGACGCGACTGCCGTTGCACGACATCGACGTCGCCGACGACGGAGCGTTGCGGATCGGCTCCGGGGTGTCCAACAGCGATCTCGCGGTGCATCCGGTTGTCCGCCAGCGGTATCCGGTGCTCTCGCGGGCAGTGCTGTCCGGGGCCTCGGGCCAGCTACGCAACATGGCCACCACCGGCGGTAACCTGTTCCAGCGCACTCGATGCGTCTACTTCATGGACGCATCCAAGCCGTGCAACAAGCGCGAACCCGGTTCGGGCTGTCCGGCACGTAACGGCGAGCATCGAAACCTCGCCATCCTCGGAGCCTCGTCGTCGTGCGTGGCGACGCATCCGTCCGACATGGCCGTCGCGCTGTCGGCTCTCGACGCGCGCATCGTCGTTCGCGGAGTCGACGGTGAACGGAAACTCGAGATGGACGAGTTCTACCGATTGCCCGGCGATGATCCGACGCGAGACAACACTGTCGCCCGAGACGAAATCGTCACCGCCATCGACATCCCGAAGGCTGCCGACGGCACTGTCTCGACCTATCGGAAGGTACGGGACAGGCAGTCGTACGCGTTCGCGGTCGCGTCGATCGGCGCTGTGCTCGACGTCGAGGACGGAATCGTACGTGGGGTGTCGATCGCGCTGGGCGGCGTTGCGCACCGACCGTGGCGGGCCCGAACCGCCGAACATGCATTGCTCGGAACCGCTCCCGACGAGGCGTCGTTCCGGGCTGCGATCACCGAGGAACTGCACGCCGCAGAGCCCTTGCGAGACAACGCCTTCAAAGTTCCGCTGGTCACGAATCTGGTGACGCGCACTCTGGTGGAATTGGCAGAGCTGGGCACACACGAAGAGTTGGGAGATCGGTCATGACGGCATCGATCGGCCAGTCGATTCAGCGCACCGAGTCCGTCGACAAGGTCACCGGCCGAGCGCGCTACGCCGCCGAGCAGCCGATCGCCGGCCAGGTGTACGCCTGGTACGTGCCCGCGACGGTTCCCGTCGGGACGGTCGAGAACGTCGAACTCGCTGACGGGGGCCCGGCGGTGCACGCGCTCCTGTGGCACGGCAACGCCGAGAAGCTGGGCGAGGTGGAAGATGCGGAACTGCATGTGCTGCAATCGAATTCCGTTGCTTACCGCGGCCAGATCGTGGCCGTCGTTCTGGCCGACACCCTCCAGGATGCCCGCGCGGCGGCCGCCCGAGTACAGGTGCGTTACGCCGACGTTCGCTCACCCGATAACACCCTGAGCGCCGATCACAGCTCGCTGTACGCGCCCGAGTCCGTCAACGCGGGATTCCCCACCGACGTCACGATCGGTGATCCGGACGCTGCATTGACGACGGCCGAGCACGTCGTCGACAACTGGTACTCGACGGCTCCGATGCACAACAGTCCGATGGAACCGCATGCCACGACGGCTCAATGGTCCGATGGTGTACTCACGGTCTGGGATTCGACGCAGGCACCGTCGGGAGTTCAGGGCGATCTCGCCACGGCGTTCGGACTGGAACCCGCGAATGTTCGCGTGATTGCCGAGAACGTCGGCGGAGGCTTCGGGGCGAAAGGCAGTACTCGGCCCAACGCGGTTCTCGCTGCGATGGCGGCGCGAGCAACCGGCAAGACCGTCAAGCTGGTTCTACCGAGGCAGGCCCTGTTCGATGTCGTCGGATACCGCACCCCGACCCTCAATCACGTTCGCCTCGGTGCGGATTCGAGTGGCAGGCTGCAGGCCATCGCTCACGATTCCTTTCAACAGACGAGCACGATCTTCGAGTTCTGTGAGCAGACGTCGGAATCGACCCGGCACATCTATGCCTCGCCCAACCGCGCCACAACGCATCGGCTCGCCGCGCTGGATGTCGGCACCCCGCGCTGGATGCGAGCCCCGGGTGAGGCACCCGGCATGTTTGCAGTCGAGACGGCGATCGACGAATTGGCAACGGTCACCGGAATCGATCCGATCGAGCTTCGGATCCGCAACGAACCCGACGTCGATCCCGCGAGTGGGAATCCGTTCAGCTCCCGCAGTGTGGTGCAGTGCCTGCGCGAGGGTGCCGAGAAATTCGCCTGGGACCGTCGAGACTCCACGCCGGGCCGACGCCGAGAAGGCAATGTCTTGCTCGGAATGGGCGTCGCCACAGCGAGTTACCCGGTGCTGATCTCGCCGAGTACCGCGGCGGCTCGCGTCGAGCAGAACGGCACGATTACGGTGTCCGTCGCTGCATCCGACATCGGAACCGGTGCGCGGACCGTGCTGCGACAGATTGCCGCCGATGCGCTCGAGGTCGACGCGGATGCCGTCACACTGGAACTGGGCGACAGCGCTCTGCCCAAGGCCCCCGGTGCCGGTGGATCCTCGGGCACCTCCTCCTGGGGCTGGGCGGTCACCAAGGTCTGCACCGCGTTGCGGGACCAGGGACCGTTGCAGCCGGGTAACTCCGCCGAGGCCGATACAACCGACGACGTCGAGGCTCAGAAAGAGTTGGCGCGCATGGCGTTCGGTGCCCAGTTCGCCGAGGTGGCAGTCGACGTCGACACCGGTGAAGTACGCGTGCGCCGGATGCTGGGGGTGTTCGGCATCGGCAAGGTGATGAATCCACGACTGGCCCGGTCGCAGCTCATCGGCGGCATGACGTTCGGGCTCGGAATGGCGTTGATGGAGAGCGGCGTCGTCGATCACGAATTCGGCGGCTTCGCCAACCACGACCTCGCCGAGTACCACATCCCGGCCTGCGCGGACGTCACCGATCTCGAGGCCGTGTGGATCGAGGAGGTCGACACCGAGCTAGCCCCGATGGGCGGCAAGGGAATCGGTGAGATCGGTGCGGTGGGCTCGTCGGCAGCCATCGGCAATGCGGTCTACAACGCCACCGGCGTCCGAGTCCGCGACCTCCCGATCACCCTGGACAAGGTGCTACCGCACCTTTAAAGCGTCGTCGCCGCATGTGAGTGGAAACTCGACCCCTGCTACGAAGTTCCACTCACATGCCTCGACGGATTCGTTTCGCAGGCTCCACTCACCTGCCTCAACGGATTCGTTTCGCAGGCTCCACTCACAGGGGGCGCAGCCCCTCTACGCCAAGATTCGCTGTAGGAACTGTCGAGTACGGGGCTCGGTCGGGTTCGCGAGAACCTGCTCGGGTGTCCCGCGTTCGACGACGACGCCGTTCTCGAGGAACAACACCTGATCGGCCACCTGCTGGGCGAAGCGGATCTCGTGGGTGACGATCACCATCGTCCATCCTTCGGCGGCAAGGCCTTTGATAACGCCCAGTACTTCGCCGACCAGTTCGGGATCGAGCGCGGAGGTCGGCTCGTCGAACAGCATCAGCTTGGGGCGTAAGGCGAGGGCTCGGGCGATTCCGACGCGTTGCTGTTGGCCACCGGAAAGCTGGAACGGGTACTGATCGGACTTGGCGTCGAGACCGATCTGGTCGAGGATCGCGTGTGCGTCGCGAGTGGCGTCGTCCTTGGACCGCTTCTGGACGATCACCGGTCCCTCGATGATGTTCTGCAGCACGGTCTTGTGGGGAAACAGGTTGTGGCTCTGGAACACCATGCCGCTCTGCGCGCGGAAGTGGCGCAGTCGCGTGGCGTCCACGGGCTCGGCGAAGTCGACCGACACGTCGCCGATGCGGATCAGGCCGGCATCGGCTCGGTCGAGAGCGTTGAGCGTTCGCAACACTGTGGTCTTGCCGGAGCCGGACGGCCCGATGATGACGGTGACGGTGCCCGACGGCACGGTGAACGAGACGTCCTTCAATACTTCGATCGGTCCGAACGATTTCTTCAGTGCGGAAATTTCCAGCAGGTCTGTCATTTCGCCACGTACCTGTCGAGTCGGACTTCGAGTTTGCCTTGGAAGAACGAGAGAATTATGCAGATCACCCAGTAGTACAGGGCGGCAACGGAGTACAGCGTGAAGAAGTCGAACGTCGGAGCCGCCGCCAGCTGCGCGACGCGCAGCAGTTCGGTCACCAGGATGGTCGATGCCAGCGAGGTGTCCTTGACCAGCGAGATCAATGTGTTCGACAGCGGCGGCACGGCGGTGCGCAGTGCCTGCGGAAGCACGATGCGCTGCAACGTGGTTCGGTATCCCATGCCGATCGTCTGCGCGGCCTCCCACTGGCCCTTGGGCACGCTCAGTATCGCAGCGCGAATGACTTCGGCCGCGTAGCCGCCGACATTGAGCGAGAACGCCACGACGGCCGCCGGAAACGGCGAGATCACGATGCCGAACTGCGGCAGGCCGTAGAAGATGATGAACAGCTGCAGCAGTAGGGGAGTGCCGCGAATGATCGAGACGTAGAACCGGGCCACTGCGGCGAGGGGCTTGATCGACGAGATCCGGGCGAGTGCCACGGCCAGCGCGATGACCAGTCCCACAACGAAACTGACGGCGGTCAGCGGGATCGTCATGGTGACCGTCGCCTTCAGCATCGGCCACAGGTTGTCGAGTACCAACTGCATCTTCGACGGCGCAGTGGTTCCTGCGTCCTCGCTCACCGGTGCCGCGGTGTCGGAGGTCGGTGCCGCGACGTCGCTCCCGAAGTACTTCTTCGAGATCTCGGCGATGGTGCCGTTGTCACGGAGGGTGTCGATGGCCGCGTCGACCTCGTCCATCAGGCCACTGTTCTTGCGGGCCACGAAGGACTGCAGCGTCGTGTCGCCCGTGTTTCCGGAGACCCGCACTCCCGTGTCGCCGGTCTGCTGCAGGTATTCCGCGATGGCGAGCGAGTCGTTGACGGTGGCGTCCACCCGGCCGTCCTTGACGAGCGCGACCGCTTGGACGAATCCCTCGACCGCCTCGACGTTCGCGCCCGCGTCTGCAGCGACCTCGGCCCAGTTGCTCGTCGACGATTGGGCGGTGGTCTTGCCGGCCAGATCGGCCGTCGAGGTGATCGTGGTGTTGTTCGCGGCGGTGAGAATCTGGCCTTCGGACACCGTGTAGGGCTTGGACAGGTCGTAGGTCGACTGCCGGGCGGGGGTGATCGACACCTGGTTCGCGATCAGGTCGAAGCGTTGCGATTGCAGCCCGGCGAAGATCGAGTCGAAGGGGGTCTGCACGAAGTCGACGCGGACGCCCAGTTCGTCGCCGACCGCGTTGATGACGTCGATGTCGTAGCCGGTGAGTTGGCCGTCCCCGCCCTGATAACTGAACGGGCTGTACGTGCCCTCGGTGCCGACGACGAGTACACCGTCGTCGCGCACTCGGTCCAGGAGGGATTGCGACGACGAACTACACCCGGACAATCCGAGTATGCCGATCAGAATCGCGACCAGAACCAGAGTGGATCTGCGCACCATCTAGGCCTGCTTTCGCTGTAATGACGAGTGGAGAAAAACCTACCCGTCGATCTCCAGTTCCGCTGACACGACAACGGTGTTGTTCATCGGCAATGCGGCCGCTCCCAGCGCAGTCCGCGCATGCGCACCGACCTCGGGTCCGAAGATCGCCAACACCAGATCGGAGAACCCGTTGACGACGGTGGTGGTCTGAGTGAAGCCGTGATCGGCGTTGACCGAGCCGGTGACGGTCAGCCACGCGCTGATTCGATCGAGATCTCCGATGGCACGGGCGAGGCTGCCCAATACCGCGAGGGCGGTGTCACGCGCGGCGTCGGTGGCGGCGTCGAGGTCGACTTCGGACGGCACCGCTCCGAACGGACCGGCGAGGGTTCCGTCCGGTGCGAGCGGCGAATGACCCGCGACGAAGACGCGGTTGCCGCGCACGCGAACCCAATCGAAGGAGAACTCGAATCCCGGTGGTGCGCTCGGTTCACCGGGCAGCTCGAAGCCGAGTTCGGCGATGCGACGTTCGATCTCCATGAACGAAAATCCTGTCAGACCGCAACGCCGTTGATGGTGCGAACCGTCCATCGGGTGCCGTCGTGTTCGAGTGTGGACACACCGGCGTTGAGTATGCGTGGTGAGTGTCGTCGACGGATGGCGTCGAAGATGGCTCGAATGACGCCGCCGTGGGCCACGGCGATCACCGCGGAGTCGGGGTAGCGCGAGGCGATCTCGTCGACGGCTCGCACGCCCCGGACGATCAGATTCGATCGTGGCTCGAGGCCCGGGTATCGCCCGTCCGGCCAATGCGAGTACGCGTCCCAGTCGGTGAATCCCTCGGCGTCACCGAAGTGACGCTCGGCCAGATCCGGGAATTCGGCGGTTCGGTTCAGGCCCAGATGGGTCCCGATGATGTCGGCGGTTTCCGCGGCCCGGACCAGCGGCGAACTGACCAGGTGATCCCACGTACGGAACTCCAGTTCGTAGCCTGTCTCGCGGGCCTGAGCTCGTCCGGTGTCGTTGAGAGGGATGTCCGAAGAGCCCTGCAGGCGGCCGTGCAAATTCCAGTTCGTTTCACCGTGCCGAACCAGCGCCAGAAAAGTCATAGTGAGCGGAGAATATCCCAGAGTTACCAGGGAGTACGGTCGATACCGAGATAAGCGAACGAGCACGGAGGATTGTCGATGAATCTTGCCCTGACAGAAGAAGAGGCCGCGTTCCGCGACGAGATGCGGACGTTCTTCACCACGAAGATCCCCGCCGAGATTCGCGAGAAGAACGCGACGGGTCAGGAGTTGAGCAAGGACGAAGTGGTCACGACCATGCGAATCCTGAACGAGAACGGCCTGGCAGTACCGCATTGGCCTGCGGAGTTCGGTGGCCGCGATTGGTCTGCGGTCCAGCGTCACATCTGGCTCGACGAAATGCAGCTGGCCTCGGTACCCGAGCCGCTGGCGTTCAACGCGTCGATGGTGGGCCCGGTCATTGCGACGTTCGGGTCGCAGGAGATCAAGGAGAAGTTCCTGCCGAAGACGGCGAACCTCGACATCTGGTGGTGTCAGGGGTTCTCCGAGCCCGAAGCCGGTTCGGATCTCGCCTCGCTGCGTACCACCGCCATTCGGGACGGTGACGACTACATCGTCAACGGCCAGAAGACGTGGACCACTCTCGGCCAGTACGCCGACTGGATCTTCGCGTTGGTACGCACCAACCCCGATGCACCGAAGAAGCAGGCCGGAATTTCGTTCCTGCTCATCGATCTGAACACCCCCGGCATCGAGATGCGTCCCATCAAGCTGGTCGACGGCAGCGTCGAGGTCAACGAGGTGTTCTTCGACAACGTCCGCGTCCCGGCCGAGAATCTCGTGGGCGAGGAGAACCAGGGCTGGAGCTACGCGAAGTTCCTGCTCGGCAACGAGCGCACCGGCGTCGCCCGCGCCGGACACACCAAAGTTCGACTGGGACAGGCGAAGAAGCACGCCGCGCAGACGAAGGTCGGCACCGGGACGCTGCTCGAGGATCCACTGTTCGCGGCCAAGCTGGCCGAGGTGGAGAACGAACTGCTCGCCCTCGAGCTCACCCAGTTGCGGATGGTCTCGAGCTCGGACGATGGCAAGCCGAACCCGGCATCGTCGATTCTGAAGCTGCGGGGTTCCGAATTGCAGCAGACCACAACCGAATTGCTGATGGACATCGCCGGGCCGGACTCCTTGCCCTACGAGGCAGGCGAGGACATCGAGAGCGACGGTTGGGCGCAGCGGTCGGTACCGAACTACCTCAACTATCGCAAGGTCTCGATCTACGGCGGCTCGAACGAGGTTCAGCGCACCATCATCGCGTCGGCGATTCTCGGACTGTAAGGGAGCATCTGAAGACATGGATTTCGAACTCAACGAAGAGCAGAAACTGCTGCGCGACACCACCCGTGAGGTTCTCTCGCGCGCTTACGACACCGAGAAGCGCAACAAGATCGTGGCCGGTGAGCTGGGGTGGAGCACCGACGTCTGGAAGCAGCTGGCCGAGGTCGGTCTGCTGGGTCTGACGTTCAGCGAGGACGACGGCGGTATGGACGCCGGTCCCGTGGAGATCATGGCGGTCATGACCGAGGTCGGACGACGGCTCGCGCCGGAGCCCATTCTCGACGCCGTTCTCGTGCCCGGCGGGCTCATCTCCGAGCTCGGCTCAGCCGATCAGCGCAAGCGACTTCTGCCACCCGTGGCCGAGGGCTCATCGATGTTGGCGTTCGCGCACAACGAATCCGGCAGCCGCTGGCCGAACGTCGAGGTTGCCACCACGGCGACCGAGGACGGTGGATCGTGGTCGATCAGCGGCGTCAAGAACCCGGTTCCGCACGGCGGCAGCGCTGACGTCATCGTCGTCAGTGCCGTGCTCCCCGGCGGTGGAACCGGATTGTTCGTCGTCGACGGCGACGCGACCGGGCTGACCCGCAAGTCGTACGCCACCCACGACGGTCAGCGCGCCGCGCAGATCGAATTCTCCGACGTTGCTGCAGAACCGCTGGGTTCGGCCGAGAACGCAGCCGCGGCGATCACCGGTGCCGAGGTGCGCGCACAGGCCGCGCTGTGCGCCGAGGCAGTGGGAGCAATGGAGGAGGCGCTGCGGCTGACCACCGATTACCTCAAGCAGCGCAAGCAGTTCGGGGTTCCGCTGGCCAAGTTCCAGGCACTCACCTTCCGTGCGGCGGACATGTACGTGCTACTCGAGCTGGCCCGCAGCATGAGCCTCTACGCCACGATGTCGTTGGCGGACGGCAATGTCGACACGACCATCGCCTCGCGCGCCAAGCTGCAGATCTCGCGTTCCGGTCGCAAGATCGGCCAGGAGGCAATTCAGCTGCACGGCGGAATCGGCGTCACGGCCGAATATCCCGTCGGGCACTACACCAGTCGGCTGGTGGCCATCGAACACACTCTCGGTGGGGCCGACGAGCACCTGCGCATCCTGTCGGACAAGGTCGCCGATCACGACCTCATCGGAATCTGATCCAGTAGAAGGACACGGGCCCGGCCACCTCGTCCAGTGGTCGGGCCCGTTCTCGTCTCTCGGACGCGTCAGCTACCCGAATCCGCCTGTAGCACAAGGTCGGCCACAGCTGCGGGGTTGGAAACCAGAATCGCGTGCGAGCCCGGAACCTCGGTCACCCGGGCCCCGGCCCGCTGCGCCATGAACCGCTCGGCAGAGGTCGGGATGATCTGATCCTGCTGGGGGATCAGCGCCCACGACGGGGTGTGCGCCCAGGACGGCGGACCGCTCGGTTCGAGCAAGGCACCGGCAGCGATGGTCTTCTGGTGAGCGGCCATGTGGGCGGCCTGCTCCTCGGTGACGTCGGGGGCGAAGAACGGACGGAACAGCGCGGGCGTGATGTACGAGTCGACGTTCTTGCCGATCAGGTTGGTCGAATCGTCGACGATCGACAGCCCGATCACGGGTGGGACCAGAGCCGTCACGGGGAATCGGAACGGGTCGAGTTCGAGGGCGACGGGTTCGCCTTCGACCGGCATGAACGCCGCGACGTAGACCAGAGCCTCCACGTTGTCCGCGTGCACGTTGCTGATCACCGTGCCGCCGTAGGAATGGCCGACCAGCACCACGGGCCCGTCGATGTTCTCGACGACGTCGGTCACCGAGGCCGCATCGATCGCCGGGCCGCGCAGTGAGTTCTCGGCGGTGACGACGGGGTAGCCGCGGCCGCGTAAGTTGGCCGCGACACCGTCCCAGCTGGTGCTGTCGGCGAAGGCACCGTGCACGAGGACAACGGTCGGCAGGCCCTGCGCAGCGGCCGGAGCCACCCCGATCCCGAGCATCGTGCCCACGGTCAGTGCCGCGGCTGCGAGCAGGGAGGGCCACTTGGAAGACGTCATGTTCTCAACCTGCCACACGCCAGGAGTTTCCACGGTGTTCACCGTCCGGATTCGACCAGCTTTTTCTCAGTGAACGCTCGTATGCTTGGCTTGTGGCAGTGGCGTTCGCCCGACCGGGTGATCGTGAAACGGTAGGTCCGATCGTGAGCGAGAGTTCGATGAAGTCTCGGATGGCCGAGTACCCACGTCCCCATCACTGCTTGTTGCACATCAGCGACACGCATCTCGTCGACGGCGGCGGTCGGTTGTACGGCGGCGTGGACAGTGAGTTGCGGCTCGAACAGGTGATGACCGATATTCGGAACTCGGGGGTGCGGCCCGATGCGTTGGTGTTCACCGGTGATCTGACGGACAAGGGCGAGGCGGGTGCCTACGAGAAGCTTCGCGCTCTGGTCGAGCCGGTGGCCGAGGAGCTCGGCGCGCAGATCGTCTGGGCGATGGGCAATCACGACGACCGCGCGACGTTCCGTCGGACCCTGCTCGACGCCGAACCGAGCGGGCAGTCCATCGATCGCGTGCACGACGTCGACGGGCTTCGCATCGTCACCCTGGATACGACGGTCCCCGGAAAGCATCACGGTGAGCTCGCCGACGAGCAATTGGCTTGGCTCGCAGACACTCTCGCAACCCCTGCCGAGTTCGGCACGATCCTGGCGATGCACCACCCGCCGGTACCGACCGTGCTCGATCTCGCAGTTCTGGTCGAGCTCATCGATCAGCCGCGCCTGGCAGACGTGTTGCGCGGCAGCGACGTGCGATCGATACTCGCTGGACATCTGCACTATTCGACGACAGCGACGTTCGCGGGCATTCCCGTCTCGGTCGCGTCGGCCACGTGCTACACCCAGGATCTCAATGTTCCCGCCGGCGGGTTACGCGGTCGCGACGGAGCCCAGGGCTACAACCTGGTTCACCTCTACGACGACACCGTCGTCCATTCGGTGGTACCGACGGGCTCGTACGACACTGTGGGAGAGGCAGTGTCGGCAGAGGAGACCGCGCGTCGGCTCGACGCAGCGGGAGTGACCATTGCCGACAGCGCCCGTCGAAAGTTGTTCAGCGACGCCTAGTTCGGGGTGCGTTCCCACGGCGCGACGATGGGGAAGTACTTGTCCAGGAACTGCGTCACGGTGCGCGTGCGCAGATCGAGGTCGACCTCCGGAAAGCTGCCGTCGTTGAGGCAGAAGAAGTCGACCGATCGCTTGGGCAGCAGCTTCTCCATCAACTCGAGACCCGCGACGGACGTGGTGTCGATGTACCGAACCTTCGCATCCTTCTGGACCACGGCGCGTCCGCTCATCAGCGCGTAGTAGTGGTACAGCGAATTCGTGACCGAGATGTTCGTACTCGCGCGGAATGCACTGGCAGCGGTGGAGGCGAACTCGTCGGGGAACTCGTTCTCCATTTCCTGCATCACGCTGCGGCGCAACGGCGTTGCCGCATGCTCGAGGTGCCGGGTGGTCGTCATCCCGAAGCGGTCCTGCAGGATCCGACGGTTCACGCGTGCCGCGTTCTCGAAGCCGCTGCGGTCGGCGTCGCTGTAGCCCAATCCGATTCGCGTCGTCGCCTCGATGAACATGCTGATTCCGCCGGGGGAGAAGAACATCGACGGGCTGACGGGGCGACCGAAGAACATGTCGTCGTTCGAGTACAGGAAGTGCTCGGACAACCCGGGGATGTGGTGCAGCTGGCATTCGACGGCCTGCGAATTGTGCGTCGGCAGTACGGAGGTATCGACGAAGAACGCCTCGCTCGGCACGAACGTCACCTTGGGATGGTCGGCGAGCCACGCCGGCCTCGGGGAGTCGGTGGCGACGAAGATGCGCCTGATCCACGGTGCGTACAGGTGAATCGACCGCAGTGCGTACTTCAGTTCGTCGATCTGCCGGTACCGGGCGGCCGAATCGTCGCCTTCGCCGACGACGTAGTTCGCCATCCGGCGGGCGCGTTGAGCCTGGAATTCCGCGGACGAACCGTCGACCCACGAGAACACGATGTCGATGTCGAAATTGATGTCCGACGCGTGGTCGGCGAACATGTTCTCGATGGTCGGCCAGGTTCGGCCGAAGCGCTCGACGGTGCCGCGGACGGCCTCGTCGGGCCGAATGTTGCGGCGAGTGAGCGAGTTCTCGATCGGCAGCACGATCTCGGACGGTGAGAACGACCACAGCTCGATCTGCACCGCGGTCGATGCGCCGTAGTAGAGCCCGCTGAACGGCTCGACACGTGGGCGGTAGAGCCGCACGATGCGTGCGTTCGACGACGGCGACAAGGTGCCATCGGCTACCAGTACCGCTTTTCCGCGGGCGTCGACGGTCTTGGAGTAGAAGGGCTCGGCGCGGCAGGCATGCACCAGGGCCGTGGTCAGTGCCTCGCGAGCGGCCAGTTCTATGGCGATGACGGGACGCTCGTCGTTGCCGCGCACCAGTAGGTACTTGATCCGCGCGGCGTCGAGCACGGCGCGCACGAACAGCAGATCTTCGACCATCGCCTGGTGCGGGGTGGTCGAGGTGATGGTCAGTGCGTAGCGGCCGTCGTGGCTGACGACGTCGGACCGTTCGCTCAAGCGCGCGGCGGCAGCGTCGGATTCTCGGGTGACGGCATCGTTGGTCTCGTGCTCCGGTGGAACGAGGTAGATATCGTGCGGGGCAGAAGACGAGGTGATGACGTTCCTTCCGGAGTGTTCGCGCTGGCCGAGGAACCCCGGTGCCGTCTCAGTCTAGTGCAGGTGCGGTGCCTTGCGGACGCGCTGCGGTAGAACCCTGCTCGCTGCGACCAGGCCCAGTGCGATACCGACGGCGTCGGCGAGTGCGTCGGCGGCCGATCCGGAGCGACCGAGCGGCAGGATCGCCTGCAGGAACTCCGATACCACTGCGAACGCCGACACCCACAGTGCGGTGCTGACCCAGCCGACGCCGGCGAGTCGGGAGGTGTAGGCGAGAGCAGCGAACAGGATGCAATGAATGATCTTGTCGCTGTGCTGAAAGCCGGAAGGCACCCCGGACGCGGGGGTGAAGAGAACGATCAGCGCGACGACGAACGTGACGGCCAGGGGAATTCGGTACGTCGACTGCGAGATCACTGCGAAGAGTTTACCGGCGCTGCAGCACCACCACTGTGTCGATTCGCTCGTCGCCGTCCGGCGTCGTCCGGGTGCGGTGTTCGGCGTGGATCACCTCGAACCCGTCGCCCGCCGCAGCGACGACCGGTTCCGGTGCGAACAGTCGGTGCTTGGCCGGGTGCTGCGAGGCGTGGCTGTCGCTGGGACTGTGACCGACGATCAGTAGACGGCCCTTCGGCGCGACCGCCGCGGCGAACCTGCGGGTGGTCAGTTCCAATTCGTCCGGCGGCACCTGCAAGAAGTGCACCGACACCAGATCGAACGCCGCGGCCGGGGGAGTCCAGTCCAGTACGTCTTCCTGACGCCAATCCACCGCGAGCGTCTGTGACCCGAGTGCCTGCTGTGCGGCGCGAGCGCGGCCCAGGGCCACATCGGAGATGTCGACGCCGGTCACGTTCCATCCTTCGCCGGCCAGCCAGAGTGAGTCGGCACCTTCACCGCAGCCGATGTCCAGGGCGCGGCCCGGAATCAGCTCGGACGCTTCCTGTACCAACACGGCGTTGGGATTTCCGCTCCAGATGGCGGTGCGTTGGTTGTAGAGGTTGTCCCAGAACGATTCGTCGAAGGTGCCGTTCTCGAAATCCGGTTCTGGGTGGGTCGAGTCGGCGGGATGGGTGTGAGCAGGTGTGTGGTCGGCCATGATTCGAGACTGCCCGCTGTCGTCCCCGAGCGCAAACGAATTTGCTCATTCGGCAAAAATGGGCCTTGGGTAAAGTGATCCGTCATGACCGAACCGGAACGCGAAGTACTGACGTGGGAGACCTTCGGAGACGCCTCGCGCGATCTGACGAAGAAGATCGTGGGCGACGGGTTCGTTCCGGACATCGTCATCGCGATCGCCCGCGGCGGACTCATCCCCGCCGGTGCCATCTCCTACGCCATGGGCGTCAAGGCTGCCGGCACCCTCAACGTCGAGTTCTACTCCGATATCGAAGAGACTTTGCCCGATCCTGTTGTGCTCGAACCACTTCTGGATACCGACGCGATCGTCGGCAAGAAGCTGCTCGTGGTCGACGACGTCGCCGATTCCGGCCGCACCCTGGCGCTGGTGATCGATCTACTGAAGGCGCACACGGCCGACGTGCGGTCGGCCGTGATCTACACCAAGCCCAGAACCATTGTGCAGCCGGACTACTCGTGGCGAGAGACCGACAAGTGGATCAATTTCCCGTGGTCCACGTTGCCGGTCATCACCTGAGTTATTCGCTGGAGACGTCGATCAGCACCTTGCCGACGGTTCCGTTCTCCACGGCGTCGTGTGCGGCCGCGGTCTCGCTCAGCGGGAAGCGGTGCAGTGGCAGGCCGGTGGCTTCGCCCACCTCCAGCACGCCTGCTGCCGCCGCTGCGCTGACGTCCGCCTCGGCGTTACGCAGAGCCTCGTCGCCCACGGTGTAGAGCAGCACGAACTGGTAGCGAGTGTTGAGCACCATGTTCGGCCGGACGTCGAGGGTGATGGTGTCGCCGCCGTTGTTGGCGTAGACGGCAACGGATGCACGGTTCGCTCCGACGGCCGCGTTGAGCGCGGCGTTCTGTGCGGGAGCGACCTCGACCACCAGATCGATTCCGCCGGGCACCAATTCGCGGATGTCAGCGGCGGCGTCTCCGGTCTTGTAGTTCACCACGTGGTGCGCGCCGGCAGCGGTGGCCAGTGCGCCCTTCTCCGGTCCGCTGACGGTCGTCACCACGGTCGCGCCTGCCCAGCGGGCCAATTGGATCGCGGCATGGCCGACGGCACCGGCACCACCGGCGACGAGTACCGACTTGCCTTCCAACGCGCCGGGATGCAAGCGAGACGGGCCGTCCTCCGACACCGTCAGTGCGCGGTGTGCCGTCATCGCGGGTACGCCGAGGCTCGCGCCGACGTCGAAGCTGACGCCGTCGGGCAGAGCAACCACACGTGATGCGGGAAGGTTGGTGAACTTCTGCGCCGTTCCGGTCGGACGCTGGTGCTGGGCCAGGTACACCCAGACTCGATCTCCTACGGCCAGCCCCTCGACATCAGGGCCCACGGCGTCGATCACTCCGGCACCGTCCTGGTTCGGAACCACCTCGTCGAACGCCAGCTTCTCGCCCGGGCCGGAACCGGTCCTGTTCTTCCAGTCCGTCGGATTGACGCCCGAAATCACGACGCGCACGCGCACTTCGCCTGCGGCCGGCTCGGTCACCTCGCGATCTTTCGGCTCGAGGACGGACGAATCGCCGGTGCGGGTGTACACAATTGCTGGAGAAGTCATATTCGGTCCAACGCGCTCGGCCCGGCTCGATGTTCCCCGTGGCCGCATCGGGGTATGCATGAGGGGTTATCAGTGCTGTCAGAGAAGAGATGGATCTTTAATGAATCACAACGACCTGCTCACCGACGCGTTCGGCCGGATCAAGGAACTCGTTCACTCGGTGTTGGACGACATCCCCACTGCCGCGTTGACCTATCGGCCCGACGCCGATGCCAACAGCATCGCATGGTTGCTGTGGCACCTGACGCGAGTGCAGGACGACCACATCGCGGGTGTGGCCGGAAGCGAACAGGTCTGGACGTCGGACTCGTGGTTCGAGCGCTTCGATCTACCGTTCGACAAGTCCGACATCGGGTACGGCCAATCGTCCTCCGACGTCGCTCAGGTCACTTCGAGCGCCGATTTGCTGCGCGAGTACCACGACGCCGTGCACTCGAAAACAGTTGCGTACCTGAGCAGCATCTCGACCGACGATCTGGACCGCATCGTCGACGAGAACTGGGATCCGCCGGTCACGTTGGGTGCGCGCCTGGTGTCCGTGGTCTCCGACGACCTTCAGCATGCCGGGCAGGCGTCGTACGTTCTCGGCCTGTATACCCGGCAGGCCTAGCCGTCAGGCGTAACGCTTCTGCAGGTTCTCCAGCGTCTTACGGATGTTGCGACGCTGGAACTGCGGGAACGTCTTTCCGCTGGTGACGATCTTGTCGAACACGAGCGCCAGGGCATCGGGCCATTTCGTTCTGTCGTCGGTCCAGGTTTCGGTGACCTTCGTGCCCTCCGTGACCGGCTCGAAATCGTAACGCCAGGTTGCGTTCGCGCCCTTGATCTTCGGGGCGCTCTTGCCGATGGCGTGGACACGGAACTCGAAGGTCTTGCCCGGGTCGGCTGCGGTCACGGTGCAGCGAGTGATCCACTTCGCCCGGCCTCGCTTGTTGGTTCCGTCGAATACCATTCCCACGTAGGCACTCTCGCGAGGATCGTGCACGGTGGCACCGGTATTTTCGGGACTCCACTGGCCCATCTTGGTGGGGTCGCTGATCGCAGCGTAGAGGGTGTCGGCATCGGCGTTCACGACGATGCTGTCGGACACTGTGAACTCGCGGCTCATGAGGATGCGCCGTTCTTCAGGCCTGGATGAATGCGAGTGAGCATGGGCACCAACAATGTTCGCGGGGTGATCTGGGCGAAGATCGATCCGATGCGGTTGGCAGGCCCGGGGATCGACACCATCCGTCCCTTGGTCATGTCGTCGACGGCAGTCTTGGCCACCGTTTTTGCAGACACCCACATGATCGACGGCAGTGCCTTCTCGGCGTCGTCTTTCGCGAAGCCCGCGGCCTCGCCGAAACCGGTTTGCACCGGTCCGGGGCACAGCGCGGTGGCGGTCACTCCCGTTCCGCGCAGCTCTCCTGTCAAGGACTGTGTGTAGGAGAGAACGAACGCCTTGCATGCGCCGTATCCGGCCTGGCCGGGAAGCGGCTGGAACGCGGCGGTGGAGGCCACGTTCAGTAGAGCGCCGCGTCGTCGCTCGGTCATACCGGGGAGGAAGCGAGTGCACAGATCGGCGACGGCAACCACGTCTACCTCGATCATGTTCATCTCTGCTTCGGGGTCGGATTCGACGACTGGGCCGAGTGTCGACAGCCCGGCGTTGTTCACCAGTATGTCCGGTATCAGGCCGAGTTCGGTGATGCGCCCGAGCAATTCGGCGCGGGCGCTGCGATCGGACAGGTCTGCTGCCAGCACCTCGGCGCGAACTCCCCGCGAGCGGAGCTCGTCCGCAAGTTCGTCGAGCTTGTCGGCGCGGCGGGCGACGAGGGTGACTCCGTGACCCCGGGAGGCAAGTTCGCGAGCGATGGCAGCACCGATTCCGGAAGATGCTCCGGTCACGACGGCAGTCCGGTCGGGTGCGGGGCGAGGAAGGCTCATGCCTCCACCGTAGCGAACGCCCGCTGTGCAGCGCATTTGAAACTGAATGAGAGGTTAGCCTAGGGTTACTTTAACGTCCCTTTGCTTGTCGAAAGGTAACCATGTTTTCTGCTTCACCGGCCGGTCGACGGACTGCGCGCCGTGCAACCCTGCTGTCCGCGCTCACGGTGTCGGCCCTAGTGGTCGGCGCATGCTCGAGTAGCGATACCGCCGACGAGCCGCAGGCGGGAAGTGACTTCGCGGCTGTCACCATCGATTCCGCGCTGGGGCAGGCGGTCATCACCGAGAAGCCGGAGCGCATCGTGACGCTCGGTCAGGGCTCGGCGGAGACGGCGATCGCGCTGGGCACCGTCCCTGTCGGTGTCGAGGAGTACTCGTGGGGTGCCGACGACACCGGTTACCTGCCGTGGGTGCACGACGCGGTCACCGACTTGGGGGCCGAACTTCCCCAGCAGTTCACGGGCGGAACCGAATTGAACATCGAGGCCGTCGCGGCGCTCGAACCGGATCTGATTCTCGCACCGTGGTCCGGGGTCACGCAGGATCAGTTCGACAAGCTCAGTGCCTTCGCCCCGGTGGTCGCCTACGAGGAAAAGCCGTGGACCACGACGTGGCAGGACCAGATCACCGTCATCGGCAAGGCAATGGGCGAGGAACAGAAGGCTGCGGAGGAGATCGACAAGATCGAGAACCGCTTCGCCGACGCCGCGGCGCAGCACCCCGAGTATGCGGACGTGAGCTTTTCGTACATCTACAACACCGGTCCCGGAACGCTCGGAGTGTTCCTCGCCGACGAGCAGCGCGTCGCGATGGTGCGCGGTCTGGGGCTGCAGGTCGATCCGGTGGTGAACACGCTCGACGAGACCGAGGGCACCGACTCGTCGGTGATCGGCTTGGAGAACGCGAATCTGTTGAACGATTCCGATCTGATCTTCACCTTCTACTCCGATCCGCAGAACCGCACCGACACCGAGAACCAGCCTGCCTACAAGCAGATTCCAGCTGTGTCCCGCGGTTCGGTCGTTGCGCCGACGGATCAGTCCTTCGTCACCGGGTCGTCGATCATCAATCCGCTGACAGTGCCGTGGGCACTCGAGCGATACGTGCCGATGATCGATGAGGCTGTCGCGAAGCTCGACGCGAAGTAGGTCACCGGTCGCTCGATCGGAGCGGAGACGAGCAGGATCGGCTTCACGCAGGTCGTGTACATGCGCAGGAAGCATGCAGTGTCTGATCGAAACACCCAGCTCGACAATCTCTTCCAGCCCCGCACCGTGTTCTCGGTGCGGGGCTGGATTGTTTTCGCGCGTCTCTATGCGATGTGAGGGCCTGCTCGGGCGTGGGATTGTCTGGGTTGTCGGTAGGGGTCGACGGTGGCCGGGGGTACGAACCACGGGTGGTTGTCGGTGCCGATGAACACGTCCCAGTCGCTGTGGTGGATGAGTCGGTGGTGGAATCCGCAGAGGAGGACGAGGTTGTTCATGTCGGTGGGTCCGCCGTCGGTCCAGTGCCAGATGTGGTGGCCTTCGGTCCAGGCGGCGGGTTTTCCGCAGCCGGGGAATGCGCAGCCGTGATCGCGGGCTGTCAATGCTCGTTTCTGTTTCGCGGTGACGGTGCGGGCGGTGCGGGCGAGGTTCAACGGGTTGCCGTTCTCGTCCATGACGATCGCGGTGAGAACACAGTCGCAGGCCAGTTGGCGAGAGGTGTTGCGGGAG
>NZ_NOYR01000004.1:0-23261 GCF_002258885.1 Rhodococcus sp. 06-1474-1B
GGCGAAGGTGAGGATCAGGGCGGCGTGGTCGACGGACATGACGCCGGTGTTCACGGCGTCGGCGATGTCGGGGAAGTTCTTCAACCCGCGAGCGAGGGCCACGATCTTGTTCGCTTTGCTCGGGGTGAGCAGGGTGGTGGAGGTCAGCCACCCTGCGGGGCCGGGGAAGCCGAGCTTCTCCCGGCTGACGCGGGTGTCGATGTCGGCGACGAGGGCGATGCGCCGGGCCTCCAACAGTTGGATCTTGTGGGAGACCGCGGCAGCGTCGGCGAGGAGTTCTGCTTCGCTCAGTTGCCAGATCTCCGTGGTCATAGGAAGAAGTGTATCGAACGTGCGTTCGATAGGCAATAATGGTGCAATCGAAAACTATTGCTGTGCATAAGGATTCGATAATCCGAACCTGTCGGTGGCGCATGGTAAAGGCTCGATCTCTCCGGCGACCGCACAAGACCGCCATTCTGCGGCGACAGGAGCTGTGGAACACGGCCGGCTCCCGTGTCAGCGCCTCAGTAATAGTGGTGCGCGTTGCGCAGTCGATACCAACAGAGACCACTCGACAGGGTCCGGCCGTGCACAATTTGCCGGGGCGCGTCAGTACACCTCGCGTTGGCGTTCCTGTTCCAGCACCTGCTCGAGGTCGTTCAATCGGTTCATCGACGACACCTGTCGCGCGGTGCGGTGGTTCAGTGCCAGCATCTCTCGGTGTCGGTGGACGAAGGCCCAGTAGCCCGCGGTGAAGGGGCAGGCGTCGTCTCCCAGCCTCTTTTTCGGATTGAATTCGCATGTGCCGCAGTAGTCGGTCATGCGGTTCAGATACGCCCCGCCCGAAGCGTAGGGCTTGGTGGCGATCAATCCACCGTCCGCGTGCTGGCTCATGCCGATGACGTTCACCGGCATCACCCAGGCGAATCCGTCGACGAAAGCCGTGGCGAACCACTCCGTCAACGCTCGTGGGTCCCAGGCATGTTGCAGCGCAAAGTTTCCCAGGATCATCAGTCGCGGAATGTGGTGCACCCAGCCGCGGTCGCGTACGCCGTCGACGGTACTGGACAGGCATTTCGCCACCACCGCATCGCCGTCCAATTCGAGAAGCCAATCCGGCAGTGGCTCATGGGCTTCGAGTTTGTTCCGTTCGAGGTACTCCGGCCCCATATGCCAGTAGAGGTGCCACACGTATTCGCGCCAGCCGAGGATCTGCCGAACGAAACCCTCCACGCTCGCCAGCGGGGTGCCGTCGCGATGGGCGTCCTCGGCGGCGTGCGCCACGTCCAACGGTTGCAGCAGACCGAGGTTCAGCGGGACCGACAACAGCGAGTGCGACATCGTCCAGTCGTCGGCCATCACGGCGTCCTCGTATTTGCCGAAGTCGTCCAAGCGGTAATTGACGAAGTGCGACAATGCTTCCGACGCCTCAGAAGCAGTCACCGCAAACACGCGAGGTCCGTCCACACCGACGGTGTCCAGCTCCCACGAATCGAGATCGGCACGCACCTCGTCGTCGATGGCATCCTCGGTCGGCCACCACGGTTCTTCCACGCCCAGGGTCAGCCGACCCTTCGGGGGTGGCGACTGATTCTCGGCGTCGAGGTTCCATTTGCCAGAGACCGGGTCGGCACCGTCCATCAGCACATCGAATCTTTTGCGCTGCTCGCGGTAGAACGTCTCCATGCGGAAGGTGCCGCGCTCGGCCGCCCAGTCGGCGAACTCGGCCCGGGGGAGCGCGAACATCGGCGTCGGCAGAATTTCCGAGACCAGACCCTCCTCGTGCAAGGCAGCGACGAACTTCTCCGCCGCATGCGAGGTGGGCTCGAACACCACCACGGGCTTGCCGTACTCGGCCAGGGCTTCGCGATACGTCTCGGTCTGCAGATAAGTGACGCGATCACCCAGCTCGTCGGCCAGATGACGCATCCCGGACAACACCAAATGGAGCTTCTGTCGGTGGTATCGCCGACGGCGGAACACGCGCCGGGACTCGATCATCAGCACGTCTCGCTCGGCATGCTCGTCCACAGAGTGGAAGTGCGGGCCGAGCTGATCACCGAACAACCACAGCGCGTCCATTCTCGGAGTGTTCTCCCGCAGCGACGACGGCAAACCAGCGTCCGCAGCATGGCCGGCTGGTGAACATTGTGGTCGACCCAGGCGCGCCTTACTTGACCACCGACGATCCATCGCATGGACTGACCCGATGCCCGCTGATTCTGCGCTGTCCAGAAGAACGTTTCTTCGCTCGTCGTCGGTGGCCGTTGCCGTGGCCGGAGTCGTCACGACACTGCCCGCGGTCGCCCACGCCCAGGGCAGCGATCGAGGCTTTCTGCACGGGGTGGCATCGGGAGATCCGTTGCCCGACGCGATCATTCTGTGGACCCGCATCACCCCCACGCCTGACGCCACCCCGGGGTCCGGCGTCGGCCCGCAGGTATCGGTGACCTGGCGCATCGCCCGGAACGTAGACATGAGCGGCGTCGTCGCCTCCGGAACCGTCTCCACCGGCCCCGACGCCGATCACACCGTGAAGGTCGACGTCGACGGCCTCAGCGCAGACACCACGTACTTCTACGACTTCCGGACGAGCGACGTGGCATCGGCCGTCGGCACCACGCACACCGCCCCGGCCAACGATGCCGACATCGATGCGATGCGTTTCGGCGTCGTCTCGTGCTCCAACTGGGAATCGGGCTATTTCGGTGCCTATCGCCACCTGGCAGCCAGGGGAGACCTCGACGCCATCGTCCATCTCGGCGACTACATCTACGAGTACGAGACGGGCGGCTTCCCGGGGCGCGACGGCGTCGTTCGGCAGCATTCGCCCACGCACGAGATAGTCACGCTCGCTGATTACCGTCAGCGGCACGGTCAGTACAAGTCCGACCCAGATTTGCAGGCCGCCCACGTCGGGGTGCCGTGGATCTGCACGTGGGACGACCACGAGTCGGCCAACGACGCGTACGACGGCGGTGCCGAAAACCACACGCCGGCCACCGAGGGCGATTGGTACACGCGCAAGGCCAACTCCGAGAAGGCCTACTACGAGTGGATGCCGGTCCGGGCAGCAGGCACTGCCACCAACCGTCACCTGTACCGCAGGCTGCGGTTCGGCAACTTGCTCGAACTCTCGATGCTGGACCTGCGCACCTACCGCTCGCAGCAGGTGTTGCCGTTCAACGGCCCCGAGGTCGATTCACCGAACCGCACCATCACCGGTGCCGAGCAGATGCAGTGGCTCACCGACGGCATCGTGTCGTCGCCGACGCAGTGGAAGATCGTCGGCAACCCGGTGATGATCACGCCCACTCTGATCCCACCGCTCGATCGAGACGCAGCCAGGGCCGTCACCTCGCTCCTCGGAATCCCGGAGGGCGGCTTGCCCTACAACGCAGATCCCTGGGACGGATACACGGCCGACCGCCGCAAGCTGCTCGGTGCCATCGTGGACGCAGGCGTCGACAACACCGTCTTCATCACCGGCGACATCCACTCCGCTTGGGCCTGCGAGGTACCCCTCGACGCAGCGCACTATGCAACGACGGAACCGGCTGCCACCGAGCTCGTCGTCACCTCGGTGAGCTCGGCCAACATCGACGATCTGACGCACACTCCGCCGCACACGCTGGGCCGGGTCGCCGAGGAAGCGTTCAAGGCGCTCAACCAGCACGTGAAGTTCGTCGATCTCGACAGTCACGGTTTCGGCGTCTTCGAGGTCAACAAGACGGCGGCTCGGATGGACCACTGGTTCCTCACCGCCAAGGAGGATCCGCAGACCGGCGTGTACTGGGGAGCGGGCTACACCGTCGACTCCGGCACCCAGCGGCTTCGGGCGGCGGCACCGCCACTGGGCTGACCCGCCATACTGGACGGCGTGGCTGTACCGAAAATCGTCCTGTTTTACGTGTTCACTCCGCTGCCAGATCCCGAGGCGATCCGGCTGTGGCAGCAGACGCTGGCCGCGTCCAACAACCTGACCGGACGCATCCTCATCTCCGAACACGGCATCAACGCGACGGTGGGCGGCGACGTCGACGACGTCAAGAGGTACGTCCGCGGCACCCGCAGCTATCCGGCCTTCAAGTCGGCCGACATCAAGTGGTCCGACGGACTCGGCAACGACTTTCCGCGATTGAGCGTGCGAGTGCGCGACGAGATAGTCACGTTCGGAGCCCCCGGGGAACTGAAGGTCGACGCCGACGGCGTGGTCGGCGGTGGCACTCATCTGAGCCCGCAGCAGGTGCACGAGCTCGTCGATTCCCGCGGCGACGACGTGGTCTTCTTCGACGGCCGCAACGCGTTCGAGGCGCAGATCGGTAGATTCAAGAACGCGGTGGTCCCCGACGCGGAGACGACGAAGGACTTCGTCTCGCAGCTCGATTCCGGTGCCTACGACCATCTGAAGAAGTCGCCGGTGGTCACGTACTGCACCGGGGGAGTGCGGTGTGAGGTGTTGTCCTCGCTGATGGTGGCTCGCGGGTTCGAGGAGGTCTATCAGCTCGACGGCGGAATCGTCCGGTACGCAGAGACTTTCGGCGACGACGCGCTCTGGGAGGGCTCGCTCTTCGTCTTCGACAAGCGGATGGCACAGAACTTCTCCGACCACACCGCCGTCATCGGTCGCTGCAGTGCGTGCGGCAACCCGACGTCGCGTTACCAGGACTTCGACGGTGATGCCGGCCGTGGTTTGCGGTTGATCTGTCTCGACTGCGCCTGAGTGATGCTGCCTTTTCGAGACGGTCTCGCGCCTCTGAGATTGCTTCTACCGCATGGTGATCCGTCCGCCACCATCGTCGAATATCTCGAACGTGAGATGCCCGACGACGATTGGCGTCGGGCAATCGGCGACGCCGAACTGGTGGACGAGAAGAGTCGGCCCATAACTTTGGACACTCGCTACCGCGCCGGCAGTCTGGTGTACTTCTATCGTGTTCCGGCGCACGAGGTTCCGGTGCCGTTCGAGATCGGCATCCTGCACGAGGACGAAAATCTGCTGGTGGTCGACAAGCCACATTTCCTCGCCACCATCCCGCGTGGTCGGCACGTCACCGAAACCGCGACCGTGCGGCTGCGCAAGCAGTTCGACTGCCCCGACCTCACGCCCGCGCATCGACTCGATCGCGCCACCGCTGGAGTGCTGCTCTTCACCAAGACCAAGCATGCCCGACGGCCGTATCAGGAACTCTTCTCCTCACGCAACGTCACCAAGGAATACGAGGCCGTCGCAGGATTCGATGCAACACTGCGGTTTCCGCGCGTCGTGCAGAGCCGAATCCTCAAGGAACACGGTGTCATGACGGCGTACGAGGAGCCGGGGGAGCCGAACAGTGAAACCAGAATCGAGCTCATCGACACTCTCGGCGACCTCGCCCGCTATCGACTCTTCCCCAAGACGGGTAAGACCCATCAGCTGCGAATCCATCTGTCGTCGTTGGGGATTCCCATCGTCAACGATCCGTACTATCCGGTGTACACATCGACTCCAGCCGACGACTTCACTCGGCCGTTGCAACTCCTGGCCCGGGCACTGGACTTCACCGACCCGCTCACCGGCGAACAGCGGCGATTCGCCAGCGCCCGAGAACTCCAGCTCTGACGCCCAGGAATCGTTCGTTCGGACGATGGTGACAATTCGGGCGCGAGGTTAGCGTGTCGAGCAGATATGTCCGATGGAAGAACAGAGGAGAACTGCGTGAAGCGTCGTATTGCTGTTGTGTTGGGAGCTGCCGTCATCGCTATAGCGTCGCCAGCGGTCGCGGTGGCCGATACCGGAAGCGCGAGCACCGGTAGCTCCGACAACCTCGCGGCCTTGTTCGGTGCACTGCCCGCGATCTGGCAGGAGTGTGGACTGCTCGTATTCACCGGCCAGTGTGGCGGTGTCGTGACCCAGCCCCCCGTGTAGACACCAACCCAACCGACAAACGCGCGCGCATTTGCCAGACGCTCGCGGAATAGGTAACCATTCCGCTCGCATCCAGCAAACGCGCGCGCGTGTGCGTGGAGCCTGAGCCCTACTTCGCCAGCGACCGCGCCATTCCGCGTTCGACGGCGGCGACCAGCTGCGGTCGTAGTTCGGCGGCGGGGACGATGTGGTGCACCGATCCGACGCTCTGTGCACGCTGGATGTTGTGGATGGCCTCGAATTCGGCTGCCACCTCACCCAGTTTGGCGTTGCGGGCGTTCGCTCGCACGGTGGCGAGTTCGACGCGCAGTGCCGAGCGGGTGGCGTCGTCCTCGGCCGCGTTCAGTCGTGCTTCGAGCTCCTTGACGTCGGCGTCCGCTGCGGTGCGGGCGTTGACGTCGCGCGTGAACACCACTGCTGCTGCCGGGGCACCGCCGAGTACGGAGGCGAAGGAGCCCTCGACCGCGAGGACTTCCATGTTGTCGTTGAGCGCTCCGGAGAACACCACGAACGCGCCGCCGTGGTAACGCGAGACGACACAGAACACGACCGGTCCGTCGAAGTTGACGATGGCGCGGCCGATCTCGGCTCCGTATTCCAGCTGGATGTTGCGCAGCGATTCCGGTGATCCGTCGAAGCCGGAGAGGTTGGCCAGCACCACGATCGGCCGGCTTCCGCTGGCGGCGTTGATGGCGCGGGCCGTCTTCTTCGACGAGTTCGGGAACAAGGTTCCCGAGGTCCACTGATCGGGGCCGTCGGACGGGAACCAGCCCTTGCGGGGGATGGCTCGCGATTCGATACCGATCACACTCACCGGGATTCCGGCGAGGTGGGCGTCGAACACCACCGAGGTGTCGGCGTCGGCCATGTCGGCCCACCGCTCGAGCACCGAGTGGTCCTGGTCGACCACGGCGCGCATCACGGTGCGAATGTCGAACGGCTTCTTGCGGTCCGGGTTGGTGACCGAGGAAAAGATGTCGCCGACGGTGGTGAAGTCGCTGGACGGGTGCACGTGCGGGTAGGTGCGCACGTCACGCTCGGTGGGATCGGCGGTGGCTGCACGGCGTGGGAAGCGTTCTCCCGGTGCGGCATACGCGTGATCGTAGTGAGCGAACAGGATGTCGCATGCGGCCCGCAGGTTCGGTGCCCAGTACTGCGCCTGGCCGTTGGGGCCCATGACGCGGTCGTAGCCACCGATACCGAAGTTGTCCTCGGCCGAGACGCCGCCGGAGTAGTCCAGGGACTGCTTTCCGGTGAGCACCATCGCACTGTCGGGGGTCATCACCAGGATGCCCTTGGTGTGGGTGAGCATCGTGGCTTCGGCGTTCCAGTACGGCTGCGCGCCGACGTTGATGCCCGCGACGACGATGTTGATCTCTCCGCCGGCCTGGGTGAAGGTGATGATGCGACGCAGGCCGCGCGAGACCCAGTCCATGTTCTCGGTGCCCGATTCCATGGAAATCGTTGCGCCGGAGGACAATGCGAACCATTCGACGGGGGTACCGAGTTGTTCGGCGAGGTCGATGGCCGCAACGATCCGCGAGCATTCCGCCTCGGCGACGGTGCCGAGCGCCTTGGTGGGGTCACCGAAGAGTGCGACGCGGGTGATGCCCTCGGGGTACTTGGCGGTCGGGGTGGTGGCGACACCGACGATGACACCCGCGGAGTTGCGGCCGTAGGGACGATCGACCGGGGCGAGCACGCCGTCGGCGTCGAAGTCGTACTCGGTGAACGTGCCGCCGTTGCTGCTGAGCAACGGAATCAGCTCGTACGGGTACACGGTGCCGCGGGCCTGGGACCGCTGCACCTTCTGGGTGTACTCGTCGAGTGGGCGCATCGGCTCGGTCGGCGGCGGGGTCACCTTGGCGACGATGCCGGCACCGGACCGGTACGACAGGCGCAGAGCCACCTCGCGCGGTGTCGCGCCCGGTGTTTCGGCCAGGCGTGCGATCAGCGTGATCTCTTCGAGTCCGGCTCCGATGGTCAGCGGTGCGATGTGCCGGGCGATGGTGGCGATGCGGTCGGCAGGCACGTTCAGTACCGGCCAGACGTAGAGCACGACGCGGTTGGCGTCGAGACGCTTCTTGCCGCGTCCGGCCTGTGCGCGGCGGATGCCGTCGAGGCAGGCTGCGACGGTTCGTTCGATCTCCGGAACGGCGACGATGTTTCCGGCGTCGTCCAACTGTGTTGTGATGCCGCGGATCTCGGCGAGGGCGACGAGTCGCTCGTCGGACGGGTTGGCCTTGGACGTCAGGTGGAACAGGTAGGTTCCGGCGCTGGCGGGCAGGCGAACTCCGTCGAAGTTCTTCAGTCGCCACAGGTCGAGTCGCTGACCGGTGAGTGGGTGCATGTCCCGGATGATGGTGTCCTCGGCGAGGGGCTCGGATCCCTCGACCGTGGTGCGGCGGTACGTCATCTTTCGCGTGACCGCGCCGAACACGGTGACCGTGACCCGGCGCCAGCGGCCGGAGCCGGAGTGGGCGGCCAGAACTTCCTGCAGTCGGGCCGAGAGCACGTCGCCGTCGGCGGGGGCGTCCGGCCACGACAGGTACAGATCGACGGCAAGGTTTTCCGGTGACGGGCCGGCGATGTCCTCGACGGCGTCGAGAGTCGTTGCGAGGGAGTCGAAGTCCGTCGCGGTCGAGATCAGATGCAGTCGTTCGCCCGAGAGCTCGAAGTTGCCGGTGACGAAGTGCTTACCGTCGCGGTCGAAGGCCTTGACATCCTCGAGGGTGCGAATTTCGTAGTACTGACGGGTGATCACCTCGAGCAGAGCACCGGGATCGGTGATCCGTTGTGCCAGAAGCTCGATCAGTGGTTCCGGTGTCGCCACGAGAGCGGCTACACGAGCCGAGTAGTCGGCTGCGTCGGGGTTCTCGGCCAGGTACTGCAGGCTGCCACGGACACCGTCGTAGACCTTCTCGCGGGCGATCCGGATCTGCGGTTCGTCGAACAACCGGAAGCGCAGGTTGCGGGCGACGTCGCCGATGACGGGGTAGCGGGCCTGAGTGGCACCGATGAGGCGCTCGAGTACCTCGGCCATGGCCGGGGTGGCCTCGGGCTGGGCGGAGGAGTCGCTGAGCCAGTGGCCGAGGAGGGCCGCGATCACCGGAACCTGGTTCTCCATGCGCTGCAGGGCGAGGAAGACGCGGTAGACGGCCTCTTCGAGAGCCGGGGTTCGGCCCTCGTCGATGGCAGCGTCGTAGTGCGCGAGCGCGCGAGTGAGCTTGGCGCGGAACGACTCCGGCAGACCCTGGACGTCCGCGTCGAGCGAGTGCAGGAACGAGTGGAAGTGCTCGCGGGGGGAGTGGACTCGCTCGTCGTTGTTCTCCTCGTCCATCGTCGGACGGTTGCGGGAGAGCTCGCAGATGTCGGCGAAGGTGTTCAGCAACGCCAGTTCGGCGGTGACCAGCTCCGAATCGTCGCGTGGCACCTCGGCACGCAGAGTCTCGTAGGTGGACAACAGGTTTCGAGCCCGGGCACCGCTGACGTCGAAGCCGGTGATGAGGGCTGCAAGTTCGTCGAGCCGATCCAGTGCGCGACGCTGCGGCGAGCGCTGCGCGGCGTCGTCGACGCCACGGAACTGCACCCGAGGTGCCTGCTCGGAGACCTTCTGTTCTCCGGCCTGATCGACGCGCAGCAGTGCAGCACCCGCGTCGACCTGTCCGTTGACCGAGGCCAGGACCTCACGCACGGTGCCCGCGTACGGGGACCGGACTGCAGTTTCCATCTTCATCGATTCGAGGACGACGAGGGTCTGTCCTGCTTCGACCTCGTCGCCGACGGCGACCGGGACGGCGACGACGACAGCGGGTGCAGGCGCGCGGACCAGCCCGGCCTCGTCCTGGGAGATCTGGTGGCTGATGCCGTCGACCTCGACGAGGAAGTGGGCGGCTCCGGCGACGGTGACCACCTGGTAGCGGCGGTCACCGATGACGAGGCGGCTCTCGTAGGTGCCGAGGCGCTCGACGTCGACCTGCAGTTCGCCGATGCCGTCGCTCTCGATGCTGTAGCGGTGAGTACCGGTCTGGCCGACCTCGAGCTTGTAGGCCTGGCCCTGGTAGTTCAGCTCGACGGTTCGGCCGATGGCGTGTGTCGCGCGTGGGCGGCCGCCGCGAGCGGAGTTGAGGAACGAGGTGCGTTCGCGGCCTTCTTCGGCGTCGTAGGCGTCGATCGCTGCGGCGATGATGGCGATGTCGGCGACGGCGGTCGGCCCCACCTGGGAACCGGCTTCGGTGCGGTCGAGCCAGCCGGTGTCGGCGGAGGCGGAGATGACTTCCTCGCGGTCGAGCAGGCTGAGTAGGAACGACTTGGTGGTGGTGCCGCCGTCGATGACGACCGTGGTCTCGCGCAGTGCGTTGCGCAGTCTCGCCAGCGCTTCGCTGCGGTCGCGGCCCCAGGCGATGACCTTGGCGACCATGGAGTCGTAGTCGGGTGGGATGACGTCACCCTGGGCGATGCCGGTGTCGACGCGGATGCCGGTGCCGAGGGGGAACTTGAGCAGCTCGACGGTGCCGGGGGCCGGTGCGAAGCCGTTGTCGGCGTCCTCGGCGTTGAGGCGGGCCTCGACGGCGTGACCGAACTCCGGCGGGCAGTCGCCGGGCAGTGCCTGGCCGTCGGCGACAAGGATCTGCAGCTTCACCAGGTCGATGCCGGTGGTGTATTCGGTGATCGGGTGCTCGACCTGCAGGCGGGTGTTGACCTCGAGGAACGTGAAGATCTTCTGCTCGGGCTGGTAGAGGTACTCCACGGTGCCCGCACCCTGATACCCGGCGGCCTTGACCAGCTCGGCCGACGCGGTGCGCAGCTGATCGGACTGTTCCTTGGTCAGCAGCGGGGAGCTGGACTCCTCGATGACCTTCTGGTTGCGACGCTGAATCGAGCAGTCGCGCACACCGGGGGCCCACACGTTGCCGTGACTGTCGGCAATGACCTGGACCTCGACGTGCCGGGCATCGGTGACCAGACGCTCGAGGAACACGACGGGGTCGCCGAACGAGCGCTCGGCCTCACCCTGGGTGCGTTCGAGGGACAGTTCGAGTTCGTCCTCGTGGAAGACCTTGCGGATACCGCGGCCACCGCCGCCCGAGCGGGCCTTGATGATCAACGGGTAACCGATCGCCGCGGCGTGCCGACGGGCGTCGGCGCGGGTCTCGACGGGGCCGCCGGACCACGGTGCGACGGGAACGCCGACTTTCTCGGCGAGAATCTTGGCCTCGACCTTGTCGCCCAGCAGGCGCATCGCGTCCGCGGACGGGCCGATGAAGGTGATGTTCAAGCGGGCGACCAGGTCGGCGAACGTCGGGTCCTCGGCGACGAAGCCCCAGCCGACCCATACGGCGTCGGCCCCGGATTCCACCAGCGCTGCTTCCAGCACGCCGTAATCGAGGTAGGCCGAACCGCTCGCCGGCTTACGCAGCGTGACCGCTTCGTCGGCCAGGCGGACGAACATGGCCCGCTTCTCGGCCTCGGTGTGCAGCGCTACGGTGCGGATGCCGTAATCGTGTTCGGCGTTGAGCTCTCGGACGGCTCGGATCAGCCGTACTGCTGCCTCGCCTCGGTTGACTACTGCAATCCGCTTGAACAACGTATCTCTCTTCGCTCGGTGTAGGCGCACATCGCGTCGGTGCACTCGATGGGAGGTGGGTCCGGCTGGGCATGTCCGTTTGATGGTTGTCGGGGTCGTTCCGCAGGCTCCGGTCCTGCGCCCATGCAGCACTCCGGTCGACTTATTCTAGCGGCAACCGGGCCCTGTGCCGTGCCAACGGCGTTCGGGGTGAGTGTGATTGATCACGAACGAGCCAATTCAATTCTGTGACAACACATTCCGTACTGGAAATTTTCTTTACTCTGCCTCACATCGGATTCGTACTCACGAGTAGCGTTGTCGGGACGCATAATTCGTGATTCCTCGCCATCTCTGGCTACCGGCGAGTACATTACCGACGGGTACAGGTCGACGAAGGCGGTTTCGGACGAGCAGCAGGTTGCCGAGGAGGCGTTCATCCGGTGTGTCCGACGCTCTTGTCCGGTATCCGCAACGCGTTGACCCACAGCCTCGTCGCAGTGGCGAGCAGCGCCTCGTAGTCGGCGTCGGGATTGCCGTCCTCGGCGTCGACGACGAAGTGGTTGAACGCGAGACGACTGATCATCGACGACAGCGCGCGGGAGGCGAGCAGAGGGTCGAGGTCGGTATCCGCCACGCCGCGTTTCTGCAGGCTCTCGATACTGCGTGCATTGCGTCGAACGAACGCGTCGGCGCGTTCGCGGCGCAGGCGGCGAAAGTCTGGATCGATGTTGGAGACCTGCTCGAGCAGTGCCATCAGCTTGGCGTTGCGCCGATATGCCTCGAAGTAGGCCCGGTTGCTGGCTGCGATCACGGCAGCGGGATCGTCGTGCGGGTCCACCCGTTCCGTGCCGGGGTGCAGCATGTCGTCCCTGGCCTGTTCGAGCACCGCGGCCAAAATCTCTTCCTTGCTGGTGAAATACGTGTAGAAGGTCCCAGCCGAGCAGTGCGCGGCTCTGGTGATGTCGATCAGCCGGGAATCGAGGTAGCCGCTGTCCTCGAACACGCGTCGGGCGGCTGCCACCAAGGCGGATCGGGTCCGTAGCCCGCGCTGGGTCGTTGGCCGGCGAGTCGGCTGCTCCCCTTCGGACACCGGTGCGGCAGGCATTCAGTCTTTATACGTCATCGCTCATCGCCGTCGGGGCGAACCAGCCGGGTGAACCGCACGCCGCTGTCGAACTGGCGTGAGTGCAGATGCTCGAACCGTCGTGCGATCGGCGGCTCGGGTCCGGTCTCGGGCGCGAACAGCCCGATGCCTCGACCGAGCACGACGGGATAGACCTTGAGAAACAGCTCGTCCATCTCGTCGACGAGCTGCCCCGCGAGGTGGCCGCCGCCGCAGAGCCACACGTCGGCGTCGCTGTCCTCGGCTTTGAGTTCTCGAACCAGGTCGATCGGGTTCCGGCCGACGATCGGCTCGGTCGGGTCCGTCGCGGCAGGCAACGTGTGGGAGAGCACGTACTGCCGCAGATGGGGGTACGGGCTGGTGATGCCGATGTCGAGTGCGGGTTGCAGGGTCGCCCGGCCCATCACCACGGTGTCGAACCGCGCCGGCGGGGCATCGATGCCGAGTGCGGTGCGGACGTGCACCGGCAGCGTCTCGGGCAGCTCGGTCACGATGGCCTCGAGGTGATCACCCTCGGTCGCGAAGCAGTCGTAGGTGCCGTCGGGCGCGGCGATGAATCCGTCGAGGGTGACGGCGATGTAGTAGACCAGCTTGCGCATGCGACGCTCCTGCGATCGGCGGCCGGTGCGTGTCCGGACGGGCCGCGTTTTCTGTTGTTGTTCCAAGCAACCGAGTCGGTCTTTGTGACCGAACACTAGAACGCATTCTGTGTGCTCGGACCCCGGTGAACAACTGCTTTTCAACGGCTACTGTGACGCGGGTGCGTAAGCACTGTCCCTGGCGGGACGGCCATTCGAGCATTTGTGGGGAAACTGTGACGGCTGCAGCGGCTACCGGTCGTGAATACGACGACGAGCTCAAGAGCAGGGTTGCGCGCCTGTTGCGCTTCCTGCGCGAGATAGTCGAGGCGCGGTCGAATCCGGTCCTGAGGTTCGACGATCATGTCCAGGTCGAGTGGCTGTACTCCAGTGAGATTCCGGTTCGTCTCGACCCGAAGGCCGGCCAGGGCGGGGTCGTACTTCGGGCGCCGCGCATCGCCGTCGACGACCCACCCGAGCCACCGGCGCTTCTGACGGGTTGGCTCGATCCCCAGGTCGTCGGAGACAGTCGCTACCGCGAGATCGAGCTCGCCGACGCGTCGACGGCGGCATCACGTCGTCGCGGCGAGGCACAGGAGTCCGACGCCGATTTCGATATTCGCATGGCCTACGAGATCAAGAAGGCTTTCGAGCAGTACTCGGAGTCCTGGAAGCAGTGGGCTCAGGAAGATCGAGACCGGCGGCCCAAGGCAGCGCTGTACCAGGCATTGCAACTGATGATGCAAGAGCTCGCCTCGCGCCCCGAGTCGATCGAACTGGTGGTGGCGTCGGGTCTGCTGACGTCGAGCAACCCCGACCCCCAGCGCAGCGTGCGTACTCACCTCCTCACCCAGTCGGCCGGAATCGAACGTGATGTGCGGACCGGCGACCTGTTGGTTCGACTGGTCGCCGGTAGTACCCCGCGTCTCGAGGACGGCCAGCTGCTCACCGGATCGAAGGACTTCGATACCTCCGGCTCGGTGGCTCTCGCCGAGAAGCTGCACGGCAACGTCGACTCGCCCCTCGGTGAGGGCGTCGAAGAATTCTTGCGTGAGTGGGCGACGCGAGTTTCCCGTCACGAGATCGAGGTGCTCGATCGCCTCGGGCCCCCGGGAGCTCTCGCGTACATCGACGACGATCGAACGCTGACGGTCTCGCCCGCACTCGTGCTCCGAACCCGCGACTCGTTCGCGCTGGTCGAGTACTACGAGCAGATGATCGCCGATCTCGACGCCGCCGACTCACCGGTTCCGCTGGGCCTCGCGCAGCTGGTCGACGCGATCGAGCCGGCCGATCGGATGGCATGGCTCGAACGGACCGGAGCCGGCGCGTCGGCGGCGCTGGCCGAAGATCCTCTGTTTCCGCTGCCGGCCAACGCCGAGCAGTCGCAGATCATCGAACGGCTCGGACGCGACAGCGGTGTGGTCGTCGAAGGGCCGCCCGGGACGGGGAAGACCCACACCATCGCGAACCTGATGTCCGGGCTGCTGGCGCGAGGTCAGCGGGTTCTGGTCACTAGTGAAAAGTCACAAGCTTTGCGAGTCCTGCGCGACAAGCTGCCGCCCGAGTTGCAGGAGCTCTGCGTCTCGATCACCGACCTCTCCCGTGGTGGTTCGGACGAGCTGAATCGCAGCGTCGCCAAGATCGCCGAGCGTAAGACCTCGTTCGACGAAGCCAGTGAGCAGCAGAAGATCGACGCGCTCACCACCCGCCGCGCGGCCGCGCTCGCTCGTCGGACGGAACTGCTGAACCGTGTCAGCGCCCTTCGCGAATCCGAAACTGTTGTGCACGAATATGTTTCGGATGGTTACGACGGCACGGTGGCGTCGATCGTACGTAAGGTCAAAGCAGCCGAAGGCGCCCACGAGTGGCTGCCCGGGCCGTTGCTCGCCGACCGGCCACCGTTCGACGGTGCCCAGGTCGACCAACTCCGAGCGCTGATTGCGACGTCCGACGGAGCCCGCGAGCAACGATCGCGCCAGGTGCTGCCGCGTCCCGAAACGATGCTGCCGAATTCGGCCGAACTCGCAGCGCTGTGCCGGCGTGTGCATACGCCGATAGACGCCGTCCCGCCGCTGGCTGCCGACCTCATCACGTTGCTGGGCGGCGTCGAACCTGCCGTCTCGTCCGACATCCGTTCTCTTTGCGAGGAATTGGCGGCTCGCGTGCGAGTGGTCGCGGAGCTCGATGCCACGTATGCGCGGGTGACCGACTCGGTGCTGTCCGGCGAAGCGTCTCACCTGTGGTCGCGGGTCAGCGGAATCGACGACCTCGTTGCCACTGCCGCAGCGTCCGACCGGTACATCGGCGCGCACGACGTGCAGTGCTCGTCTACGTCTGCTGCGACTCTGCAGGCTATGGATGCGCTCGCAGCTGCGCTGGAATCGGGAATCGAATGGAAGCCGCGATTTCGGCGTAGCGAGGAGCAGAAGACCGTCGAAGCTCTCGGCATCGTCGCCACCGTCGACGGGCAACCGGCGACGAGTGCGATGGCCGCTCGGCTTGTCGCGGAACATATTCGGGCTCTCGACACCGTGCAGACGGCGGCGGTGTTGCTGGCCGACCTGGCGATCGTCGTCCCGCTCGACGGCCCGCGATCGATTCGCGTCAACACCGTTGCGCAGATCGCCGATCGACTCCGTTCCGTAGCGGCAGTGGTTGCCGCTCGTGACGCACTGGTACATCGGCTCTACACGGTGTCGCCTGCTGCGCCGTGGATTCGAAGCCTCGCCGAAGCTCAGGAGATAGCCGGAGCCGCGGCGGCCATCTCCGCGCGCGTCGACATCGACATCGCCCGCGCCGAGCTGGACGCTCTGCAGTTCGCGGTGGCCACTCGTATCGACGCGGGACCGTCGCCCGAAGGTCTGAATCTGGTGACGGCCCTCGGCGCTGCCGATCCTGCGGAATTGGCGGGCGCGGTCTCCGCCTACGCTCAGGCCTGCGCGGAGCAGGAGAATCAGCTGCTGCTCGAGTCGATGTCGGCCACACTGTCGGCAGTCGCGCCGGCCCTGTTCGAGTTGGTCAAGGACACCGCGGCAGACCCGGAATGGGACGAGCTCAGTTGGCAGCTGTCCAAGGCGTGGGCGTGGCGTCGCGCGCGCGAGTGGGTCGGTGAGCAGCACCACGGGGGTCTCGAGCAGCAGCTGGAAGCGGAGTTGGCCGCCGCGGATGTCGACATCGCCTATCTCACGACTCGTCTCGCTGCCGCGAGTGCCTGGCTCAACAGCCTGCAGCGGATGACGGCCGTCGAGGTTCGCGCACTGCAGACTTACCGCGAGCACATTTCCAGTATCGGTTCGGGTGCCGGCAAGTACGCCGAAACCTACCGCAGCGCAGCACGATCGGCGATGCGAGAGGCACAGAGCGCGGTGCCCGCCTGGGTCATGCCGCTCTCCCAGGTGCTCGCGTCGATTCCGCCGGTGCCGGGTAGCTTCGACGTCGTCATCGTCGACGAGGCCAGCCAGGCCGACATCACGAGCCTGTTCCTGCTGTACGTCGCGCCTCGGGTGATCGTGGTGGGAGACGACCGGCAGTGCGCGCCCGCCGATGTCCCTCAGGCCGGCACGCTCGAGGACGTGTTCGACCGCCTCGATGTATATCTCCCGGATCTACCGGAGCACGTGCGGGCGACGCTGACACCGCGGTCGAGTCTGTTCTCCATGCTGCGCACCCGGTTCGGTCAGGTGGTGCGACTACGAGAGCACTTCCGTTCGATGCCGGAGATCATCAATTGGTCGAGTCAGCAGTTCTACGGAGACTCGCCACTGGTGCCGGTGCGGCAGTTCGGTTCCGATCGACTGCCGCCGCTTCGGCACACGTACGTTCGCGGGGCGACGGTCACCGGAAAGAACGCCTCGCTCGTCAACCGGACCGAGGCCATTGCCATCGCGGAGCAGATATCCGAGTGCCTCGCCGATGCCGCGTACGACGACCTGACCTTCGGAGTCGTTGTGCTGCAGGGGCAGTCGCAGGTCGACGAGATTCGCAACGAGCTGATCAAACGTATCGGCATCGAGCAGTGGGAACAACGCCGCTTGCGAGTGGGCACGCCACCGGACTTTCAGGGCGACGAGCGCAACGTCGTGTTCCTGTCGATGGTGGTAGCACCGGATCAGAACTTCGCCACCCTGACCTCGAACCAGTACAAGCGTCGGTTCAACGTGGCCGCGTCGCGGGCGCAGGATCAGTTGTGGCTGTTCCATTCGGTCACCGTCGACCGCCTCAAACGAGCAGACCTGCGTAACTCTCTGCTCGGCTACGTCACGTCGGTCTCACCCGCTCCCGCCGATCCGATGCCCCAGAACGTCTCGCGCGAGATCAGGAAAGCCCCGTTCGAGACGCTGCTGGAACAGCAGCTGTTCAACGACCTCGTCGAGCGTGGCTTCCACGTCAATCCCGGTGTCGAAGTGAACAATCGGCGTATCGCGCTCGTCGTCACGGGGGAGTCCTCTCGCCTCGCCGTCGAATGCGACGTCGATTCGTTCTCGACCACCCCCGCGCAACGATCGGCGGATCTGCAACGCGAGCAGGAACTCAAGCGATGCGGGTGGACGTTCTGGCGCGTGCGGGAATCGGAGTACCACCTCGATCGTGATGGTGCTCTCGACAGTCTGTGGTTCACCCTCGCGCGATTGGGAATCAAGCCCGGTGCCGGTGGCGTGGAAGGCGGAACGGCGTCCGAGGAGACCTGGACACCGGTACCGCTAGAGTCCTCGCAGTTCGACGATTCCGGGGCTTTCGAGGCTGCGACACGAACGAACGCACCCGTTCGGCATGATTCGGTGCTGTCTCTGTGGACGATGCCTCGCCTCGACATACCTAGCGACAACACCGCCGACACCGACACCACGAACGGAACCGGCACATCCAGACGGTCGGGGTCGACCAACGGAACCGGTGCTGCGAACGGTTCGAGCACGATCGACGCGACCGGAGCTCCGCGCGCGTCCACACCCCCGACAGCACCGAAAGAGCCTGCCGCAGCTGCGGACTCGAACGGACCGGGTGCATCCGATTCGGTCGACAGCTCCGAAGAAGTGCGGGGCGCGGTCGACGGAGTCGATTCGAGTGGTGGCGTCGAGGAGTCCGAGAGCTCGGTCGACGAGGTGGTCGCCGAGCACCAACTGCCTCTCAACGGACTGCGGGGATACACCACGCGCCGCAGCCCGTAGGTGTAGTCCGCGGGAGTCGCGGCCCGTCAGCGTGCAGCTCGTTACCGTCGTAGTCTGGTTCGCGGTATTCGCGCACGTTCGAGCAAAGAGGGTCTCCGCCGATGGCAGATCGACAGACGCAGGGGCTGCACGCCGACAGGGCGGTGCCCGAACGGCCCGACCGAACACTTCGTCGGCGAATCATGCTGCCGGCCACGGTCGTTGCATTGTGTGCGGTGCTGTTCGGGCTGCCCATGTGGACCGTGCTGTTCGCGGGGGCGCAGTGGCCGCCGGTGGTTCGGCTGCTCGGCGCGGCACTGGTGATCGCTGCCGCGCTCGCCTTGCCCACCGCGATGTATCTCGGTCACCGGCCCGGCATCGAAGGGGACAGGAAGGACGCCTGGGCGCGTCTCGGCGACGTCCTGCTGGGTCTCGCCTGGATCGCGTTCGTATGGTCGGCGCTCTCACTGTTGCTCAGGCTCGGGCTGTGGGCGGCCGGTGTCGACGATCCATTGCGGTCGCGAATCACGGCGGCGGCGACGGCGACAGTGATCGTCGGCCTTGCCCTCTGGGGCCATTACGAGGCCATGCGCACTCCGCGCGTTCGGCACACGAGCATCAGCATTGCCCGGCTCGGTGCCCGATTCGACGGCCTGCGAGTCGTCCTGGTCACCGACACCCACTTCGGTCCGGTGAACCGAACCGTGTGGTCGAGGCGACTGACCGACGCCGTCAACGCGCTCGAACCGGACGTGCTCGCGCACGTCGGCGACATTGCCGACGGTTCCGTGTCCACGCGCAGGCAACAGGCTGCGCCGCTGGAATCGATGCGCGCGTCCGCCGCCCGCGTCTACGTCACCGGTAATCACGAGTATTTCGGTGAGGCGCAGGAGTGGCTGGACCACATGCAGAGCATCGGGTGGAACGCGCTGCACAATCGTCATGTCGTGCTGCATCGAGGTGACGATGCCTTGGTCATCGCCGGTGTTGACGACGCCACGGCAGCAGGGTCGGGTGCCCCCGGCCACGGTGCCGATCTGGCTGGGGCACTGGCCGGGGCCGATCCGTCGATCCCGGTGTTGCTGCTGGCCCACCAGCCGAAACAGATCGGCGACGCCGTCCGAGCGGGCGTCGATCTGCAGGTGTCCGGCCACACCCACGGCGGTCAGATCTGGCCGTTCGCGGCATTGGTTCGGCTGGACCAGCCGGTGGTGCACGGACTGAGCAGGCATGGAGCGCGAACGCAGCTCTACACCAGTCGGGGGTCGGGATTCTGGGGGCCGCCGTTCCGGGTGTTCGCACCGAGTGAGATCTCGGTCCTGACGTTGGTGGCAGGCTGACGCGTCGGCACCTGGCAGTATCGGACGGGTGAGGCACACGGGAGAGATCCAGGTAGTCGCAACCGATCTCGACGGCACGCTACTTCGTTCGGATCGAACGGTGTCGGCGCGGACGGCAGATGCGATGGCCGCGGCCGAAGCCGCAGGCATCCGGGTGGTGTGGGCGACGGCGCGGGCGCGGCACTCCATCGCCGAGCTTGCGGCGTCGTGCGGGTTCACCGGTACGGCAGTGGGAGCGAACGGTGCGGTGGTGCTGGACCTTGCCGATGGCAGCCCGGTCATCGTCGCGACCAGGTCGGTGCCGACGGAGACGGTCGCGGCTGTCACCTCCGCTGTCCGATCTCTGGTTCCCGGCGTGGCGTTCGCAACCGTGGGAGCCACTCGTTTCGTCGCCGAGTCGCGATACGCGGAGCTGTGCGTCTTCGCCGACCATCACCGCCACCCGCACGAGATGGAGCTGTCGGAGGACGGTTTGTCGGCCGACATCGAGCCGACAGTCAAAATTGTTGCACGACACAGTGATACGCCGAGCGAGGAATTGTACGCGTTGGTGGCCGAGGCAGGTCTCGTCGGTGTGGAGCTGACGCACTCCGGGGCACCGTACATCGAGATGTCCGCCGCCGGGGTATCCAAGGCCACTGCTCTGGCGGAGTTGTGCGAACAGTGGGGCGTAGCTCAGGACGACGTGGCAGCGGTGGGAGATGCGCGCAACGACCTTCCCATGCTGGCGTGGGCCGGTACCGCGCTGTGTCCATCGAATGCTGCGGAGCCGGTGCGCGCTGTGGCCGATCGCGTACTGCATTCGCACGACGACGATGCGGTTGCTCGCTATCTCGAAGAACTCACCGAGCGTCGAGTGCAGCGGTAGTCGTTCGCGATACTGTTCTCGGTCGACCGGCCCTCGACCCACCCGGGTCCGACATCACGGATGGCGTTGTCTCCGAACAGATCGCTTTGTCTCGGAACAACAGTGCCCTGCTGTGTGGAGTCGTCGAGGTAGGTTCGGCGGACGCCGGTAGCCTCGGTCGTGCCGAATCGACCACCACGAAGGGCCTGCAGTGAACGACTTTCCCACGACCCGACCGTCCGAACCCACCACGATCGCCGAGTATCTCGACGCTCATGCACTGCAGGTGTTGCCGCTGGACGGCGCTGCGGCGGCCGATCTCGGCATCACGGTGCCGGTTCCCGCGGGGTGGCAGACGCTCGATCCGGCACAGTTTCCCGGTGCGACCCAAGTGACGGTCGAGCCGAACCTGGTGGAGAACGGTTTCGCGCCGAATGCGGTCTTGCTGGTCGGGAAGCTCTCTCACTCCATCGACCCGGAAGCGTTGATGGCGTTGGGTTTCGGTGACGGGCGCGCGATGCCCGGGTGGGTCGAGCGGGAGGCGAGTACGGCGTCGTGGGTCGGTTGGCCGTCACGGTTCATTCGGGGCACCTACGTCGCCCAAGGGCTCGCGGCTGCGGTGACGACGCGCTACGCAGTGGTCGGCGAGGGAGCCCAGTACTTGGTCCAGTTGACCGTGACGACGCTCGAGTCTCAGCTGGATGCGCTCGCATTCGACGTGTCCGCGATCAACGACGGACTGACGCTTCCCGCGGCGTAGAGGCACTCGGATTTTCTATGCCAACCCCGTGCTGTCGGGCCGGGAAAGATGCAGTCGGGCGGACGCCCCGGCGACCGAGCCGCAGCAGTCCAGGGCGCACGGAGTCTGCCCCGCGCGAGAGTAGGCGATGCCTGTCCGCTCTATCGCCGCAGACGGCGTCCGAGTGCGCCGGGCAGCGACACCTGGGTATGCCGCACCGATCCGGCTAGGGTCGTTCGCATGTCGATCAGAACCGGCCGCGTTCGGCACCTGTCGGTGGTGCCGGATATCCCCGAAGCCGACGAGCCGGCCGAACCCAGCGCAACGGAGGGTGCCGCGCGTGGCCTGGCGAATCTGGTGCTGAGGGTGAGTATCGATCACACGCGGCCGTCGATCTGGCGACGAGTGCGCGTGCGATCGGATCTGTTGTTGTCCGAGTTGCATTCGGTACTGCAGATCGCCGTGGGCTGGGAAGACCGACACCTGCACGCATTCAGTGTCAGAACCGCGGGGGCGACCCGACGGTTCGAAATGCAGGAGACCCTCGACGACGAACCGGACGACGATGCCTCCAGCGAGGAGCGGGTACGCGTCGACGAGGTGTTGACGCACCCGGGATCCGTCATGACGTACGAATACGATTTCGGTGACGGGTGGACCCACACGGTCGAGCTGGAACACGAGGACTCCGATATCGACGACCTTCGTTCGATCTGTCTCGACGGTGCCCGCGCGTGTCCTCCCGAGTCCTCGGGCGGTCCGTCGCGCTATACCCAGGCGCTGGACATCGCGGCAGACTCGTCCGACCCCGAACACTCCGAACTTCTCTCCCAGTGGGGTCCGACGTTCGACCCGGCCCGTTTCGAGGTCGATGCAGTCAACCGCGTGCTGCAATCCGCAGATGTCGGTAGGTCCACGCTCGCCGAAGCTGTCGCGGCCGCACCGGCCATCGGGCGACTGTTCGACCGAGTACGACCCACCCAGGTGCCGTCACTGATGGCGTTGCTGCCCCGGTGCGAGCTCACCGTCGAGAGCTCGGTGGACCTGCCGGTTGCCGAGATCGCGATGGTCAAGCTCACCTGGTTCCTCCGAATGGACGGCGACGGCGGCGCTGTCCTCACCGATGCCGGCTACCTCAAGCCCGCGTTCGTGGCAGCGATCCGCGACGAGCTCGATTGGGGTCTGGGGTGGGTGGGGTCGAGCAGCCGCGAGATCGACCACCATCAGGTCACCGACTTGCGCGAGGCGGTCCGACACCTCGGGTTGACCCGCATCGCGAAGGGGCGGCTGCTGCGCACGAAGCTCGGCGAATCACTGGCCGACGACCCGATCGGCATGTGGCGGCATGCGGCCTCGCGGCTTCCGCTGGGGAGGGAGACATACGAGACCGATGCCGCGACGCTGTTCCTGATCTCTCTGGCCGCATCGGCCTCAGCGGCCCACCGCAACGAGATGCTGATCGAGACGGTCTCCGAATTGGGCTGGGCCAGTGAGGATTCCGGTGTGTTCGACGCCAAGTTCGCTGCTCAGACGACCATGAGCTTTCTCGACCTCATCGGTGCCCATGGCCCGAGCTTCTACTTTCGGGAAGCCGTATCGGACTCACCGAGTTGGTCCCGTCGATTTGCACGCGACGCTTTGTCCAGTTGACCGCCGATTCCGAGGCGTTCGGTGCCGTCTCGGCCGGCTCGACGCGTCTCCAGCGCCCTGACCTGCCGATTTGCGTGTGTGGGGTTGGTGGCGTAACTTTTGTCGAGTCAGAGCGACGGACACCGACCCGGTCTTCACGGACTGGGTGAACGAGGTTGGACGTGTGGCTCGGCAGGTTTTATCCCCCAAGAGTCGGGCCTTGTGTCCGAGACCAAGCTGGGATAGGCTGGAACAGTTGCCCTTGAGGCCTACGGATCGTGTGTTCGTGGGGTTCGAGTGTGTGCGTGTTCTTTGAGAACTCAACAGTGTGTCGATGAATGTCAGTGCCGAATTTTATTTGGTGAAAGCATTCGATGTATCAGCCATCCGCTTGTG
>NZ_NOYR01000011.1:0-21954 GCF_002258885.1 Rhodococcus sp. 06-1474-1B
CCCGAGATCCCGCCCACACCCGAGCTGCCCACCAACCTTGCTGTCAGCCCCATCGCGATCCCGGTCGTCAACGTCTCCGCCTACAAGAACGCCGAGCGCATCCTGGCCCAGCAGCAGCCCGGCTGCGGCATCAGCTGGACCGTCATCGCCGGCATCGGCCGCGTCGAGTCCACCCACGCCAACAACGGCAAGGTCGACGACTCGGGCGAACTGCACGAGCCCATTCTCGGGCCGGTTCTCAACGGCACCCTCGCCGGCAATCAGGTGATTCGTGACACCGACGGCGGCGCGCTCGACGGCGACACCCAGTACGACCGCGCAGTCGGCCCGATGCAATTCCTGCCCTCTACGTGGAACCTCTACCACGCCGACGGCAACGGCGACGGAGTCTCCGACCCACAGAACCTGTACGACGCGGCCCTGGCCACCGGTATGTACCTGTGCGACGACGGCACCAACGCCCGCGACCTGGCCTCGACCACCCGAGCAATCCTGCGCTACAACAATTCGATGGCCTACGTGGCGAACGTGCTCGCATGGTCGGCCGGTTACGCCACCGGCATCGTGCCCTCCTCGGACCAGCTGCCGCGGATTCACTGAATTCAACGCAGCACTAGATCGAGCTGCCCTGCTGTTCATCGGGAGTCGGCGCACCGCCTAGCATGAAGCAATGGCTGTACTGACCGAATCCGACGTTCGGACCGCGCTGACGAAGGTCATCGACCCCGAGATCCGTAAACCCATCACCGACCTCGGCATGGTCAAGAGCATCGACATCGCCGCCGACGGAGCCGTCGGCGTCGGCATCTACTTGACGACCTCCGGTTGCCCGATGAAGACCGAGATCAGCGATCGCGTGAAGAACGCCGTCGCCGACGTCGAGGGTGTGGGCACCGTGACGGTCGAACTCGACGTGATGAACGACGAGCAACGCACCGCACTGCGCAAGTCCCTGCGCGGCGATTCCGCCGAGCCGGTCATTCCCTTCGCGCAACCCGGATCGCTGACGCGCGTGTACGCGGTGGCGTCGGGCAAGGGCGGCGTGGGTAAGTCCAGCGTGACGGTCAACCTTGCCGCGTCCCTGTCCGCCCGCGGCCTGTCGGTGGGTGTGCTCGACGCCGACATCTACGGCCATTCCGTTCCCCGCATGCTCGGCAACGACGCGCGACCCACGCAGGTGGAGAAGATGATCATGCCGCCGCAGGCGCATGGCGTGAAGTTCATCTCGATCGCTCAGTTCACCGAGGGCAACACCCCGGTCGTCTGGCGCGGACCCATGCTGCACCGGGCCTTGCAGCAATTCCTCGCCGACGTGTTCTGGGGCGACCTGGACGTGCTCCTCCTCGATCTTCCGCCCGGCACCGGCGACGTGGCAATCTCTGTCGCACAACTGATTCCGAACGCAGAGATCCTCGTGGTCACCACCCCGCAGCAAGCCGCTGCCGAGGTCGCCGAGCGCGCCGGAGCGATCGCACTGCAGACGCGTCAGCGCGTCGCGGGCGTCGTGGAGAACATGTCTTGGCTCGAGCTGCCCGACGGTACCCGCATGGATATTTTCGGATCCGGTGGCGGACAGGACGTATCGGATCGCCTCACCAAGGCCGTGGGTGCAAAGGTGCCTCTGCTGGGCCAGATTCCGCTCGACACCGCCGTCCGCGAGGGCGGCGACGCCGGCACGCCGATTGTACTGAGCGACCCGAATTCGCCTGCAGCACAAGCACTCGAGTCGGTCGCCGCAAAGCTTGCGGTACGCGAGCGCGGACTGGTGGGAATGTCGCTGGGAATCGACACGACCCGGAAACTGTAAGGCAGGCGCTTATACCCGACAAACGACGCGGGAGACAGGGTTGGAGCCTTATGATTTGCCTTCAATCCTACTGTCGATAGAGAGTGGCCTTCATGAAGAAGCCGCATCGGGTCAGGCCGGTCGTCGTTCCGGTACTGATCGCACTGCTGATGACCCTGCTGGGATCCGTACTCGGTCCCGGGCTGGCGTCGGCACAACCTGCCCCGCCTGCCCAGAATTACTCGATCGCGACAGACACCACGTTCGCGCCCTTCGAATTCCAGGACGAGACAGGCAAACTCGTCGGAATCGACATGGACCTGCTCGCGGCCATCGCCGTCGACCAGGGCTTCGACTACACCGTCGAACAGGTCGGTTTCGACACCGCACTTCAGGGCGTCACCAGCGGCCAGTTCAACGGAATGATCGCCGGCATGTCGATCACCGACGAGCGCAAGGCCACCTTCGACTTCTCCGATCCGTACTTCGATTCCGGTGTCCAGATGGCGATTCTGGATTCGAACGACGAGATCAAGGGCTACGAAGACCTGCGCGGTAAGTCGGTCGCGGTCAAGAACGGCACCGAGGGTGCGACGTTCGCGACGTCGATCGCCGATCAGTACGGCTTCACCATCCGCAGCTTCGACGACTCCGCGACCATGTTCGAGGAAGTGCGCACCGGAAACTCCGCAGCGGCCTTCGAGGACTACCCGGTGCTCGCCTACGGCATCACCCAGGGCAACGGCTTCAAGACGGTCACCGAGAAGGAAGCCGGTGCCAGTTACGGATTCGCCGTCGCCAAGGGCACCAACGCCCAGTTGCTCGACCAGTTCAACACCGGCCTCGAAAACCTGCGCGCCAACGGCCAGTACGACGAAATTCTCGACACCTACCTCAACGCCGACGCGTCCACCGCCGACACCTCGATCCCCGGCCTGATCGCCAGCAGCTGGCAGTTGCTGCTCAAGGGTCTGTGGCTCACGATCGTGCTGACCGTCATCTCCATCGCCATCGCGTTGGTACTCGGCGGCATCTTCGGCCTGTTTCGCGTCTCGACCAACATCGTGCTCCGCGGCATCGGAACCACCTACGTCGACATCTTCCGTGGCACACCGCTTCTGGTGCAGGCATTCTTCATCTACTTCGGCGTACCCGCGGCACTGAACTTCCAGATGTCCGCGTTCACCGCAGGCATCATCACACTCTCGCTCAACGCCGGTGCGTACATGGCCGAGATCGTCCGCGGCGGCATCCTCGCCGTCGACAAGGGCCAGATGGAGGCGTCGCGCAGCCTCGGCATCAGCTACCTCAAGTCGATGCGAAAAGTGGTGATGCCCCAGGCAATTCGCACGATGATCCCGTCGTACATCAATCAGTTCGTCATCACGCTCAAGGACACCTCGCTGCTCTCGGTCATCGGCCTCGCCGAGCTGACGCAGACCGGTCGTCTGATCATCGCTCGCAACTTCGAGTCGTTCAACATGTGGCTCATCGTCGGCGTCCTGTACTTCATCATCATCATGGCTCTCACCAAGCTGTCGAACCGGCTCGAGAAGAGGATCAACAAATGAGCACCGAACTGACCAAGGACCTGCCGGTCGACAAAGGTCCGGGAACGAAGATCTCGATCAAGGCCCTGCAGAAGGCGTTCGGCGACAACACGGTTCTCAAGGGCATCGACGCCGAGATCGCCAACGGTGAAGTGGTCTGCGTGATCGGGCCGTCCGGCTCCGGCAAGAGCACGTTCCTACGCTGCCTGAACAAGCTGGAAGACATCACCGCCGGATCGGTCGTCGTCGACGGAACCGACCTGACGGCGAAGAACGTGGACCTGGACAAGGTGCGCCAGAACATCGGCATGGTGTTCCAACACTTCAACCTCTTCCCACACATGACAGCCCTCGAAAACGTCATGCTCGCACCCGTCGAGACCAAGAAGATGTCGAAGTCGCAGGCCAAGGACGCTGCCCTGCAGCTGCTCGAACAGGTAGGACTGTCCGAGCGGGCCGATTACAAGCCGGCCAACCTCTCCGGTGGACAGAAGCAGCGCGTCGCCATCGCGCGAGCACTGGCCATGAACCCGTCGATCATGCTGTTCGACGAAGCCACCAGCGCCCTGGACCCCGAAATGGTCGGCGAAGTTCTGCAGGTACTGCGCGACCTCGCCAAGGGCGGTATGACGATGGTGGTCGTCACCCACGAAATGGGCTTCGCGCGTGAGGTCGCGGATCGAGTGATCTTCATGGCCGAGGGCGTCATCGTCGAAGAGGGAACACCCGACGAGCTGTTCGGGAATCCACAGAACCCACGCACCCAGGACTTCCTGAACAAGGTGCTCTAGCCACTGGCCCGCCCGCTCCCGCCGCCCGCCCCGCCGCGGATCAATGCGCCTTTGTTGCACTCAGAGCGACTGAATTCCACATTCATCCGACGGGGGGCGCAGCGGTCGGGCGGGCGCAGCCTGCAGACTGGGTGGTTCGTCGGGCCGGTTGGGGCTATGCCTACGTGGCGTCCGCGTCGATGGGCGGGGTATCGCCGGCCGCGAGTTTCGGCTCGTTCTTGCTCATCGACACTCCACCCTGAGGAGCGCCGTTCTGCGGCGTCGGTCCGCCCATGTTCTTCGGCTTGGTGTCGAAGGGCTTGCCTTTGAAGGTGTCGTCCAGCGGGTTCTTGAAGACCGAGTCGTCGCCGTCGAGCAGGTGTTTGGTGATCACGGCTCGCGGTGTCATGCCGCGGAGCTGGTTGAGGTCGGCGAGGGGCTTACGCAGGTCCTCGAAGTCGGTGCCGAGCTCGTCCTTGAGTTGTTGGCTCGCGCCGTTGGCGTAGTCCTTGACCTGGCGGAGGGACTTCGACACCCAGCTGATGGCACCGGGGAGACGATCCGGGCCGAGGATGACCAGAGCTGCTACGAGGAGAATGACGAGCTCTCCCCAACCGATGTTGCCGAACACGGGTGCCAGCCTACGTCGTCAGTCGGAAACCGGCGTGACGGACAGGTCCACCAGCCGTCCGGAGCGGACGAGTTGCACCGGCACCGCCTGGCCGATCGTGGTTTCCTGCACCGCGACGACGAGCTCGTCCGCGTCCCCCACCGAGCGGTCGCCGACCTTGGTGATGACGTCCCCTTCGACGATTCCGGCTTGCTGGGCCGGCCCACCGGCCCGGACGTTGGCGACTTCTGCGCCGGCCGAGGTTTCGTTGATCACCGAACGCGCGTTGATCCCGAAATCCGGGTGCCGCATGACGCCGTCCCGAATCAGGGCCTGCGCCACCTCGGTGACCTCGTCGACGGGTATCGCGAAGCCCAGTCCCACCGATCCGCCGCTCTCGCTTCGGATGGCGGAGTTGATGCCGATGACGCGACCTTCGAAGTCGATGAGGGGGCCACCGGAGTTACCCGGGTTGATGGCTGCGTCGGTCTGTACCGCGTCGATGACGGCGTTGGTGTCGGTGCCCTCCCCCGACAGCGCGACGGGGCGGTCGAGCGCACTGACGATGCCCGAGGTGACCGTCTTGTTCAGGCCGAGCGGCGACCCGACGGCGATGACGTCCTGGCCGACGCGGACGTCGTCGGAGCGTCCGAGCTGAGCCTCGGTGAGGTTGCCGACGTCGGTCTTGAGCACGGCGAGGTCGGTCTTGGTGTCGCGGCCGACGATGCGTCCGGGCACTTTGGTGCCGTCGGAGAAGGTGACTTCGAGGGTCGACTTGTCCTCGTCGGATGCGGCGAGCGAGATCACGTGGTTGTTCGTGACGATGTAGCCCTCGTCGGCGTCGATCACGACGCCCGAGCCGGTGCCTCCGGTCTCGCCGAGGGTCACCTGAATGGAGACGACCGACGGCAGGACCGCGTCGGCCACCTTGCTGATCTGGCCGCGTGGGACGTCGTCGCCACTGGACTGGGTCAGTGTCACTTTCTGGCTGGTCAGTGCGCCGGTCACTTCGGCGGTCAGGCGGCCGAACAGTCCACCGACCAAGCCGATGACGAGGGCAACGACACCGAGTACGACGAGCGCCCGCACGGATACCGATCGCCCGAACAAGACGTCGCGCACACCGAGCTTGGTTCCAGGAGGGAGCACAGGAGGTGGTGGGGTGTCGAGGGCCGCGCCGCCCAGCGACACTCGGGACGCGGGATCACGCCACGGATCGGCCGGAACCTGGGGGCCGGCGTCGGACTCGTCGACGGCGTCGGGGTCGCGCTGCAATGACTCGGTGGCGTCGTCGGGACGTCCGAAAGCCTCGGCCAGGACGGGGTCCGGCGGCCGGACCGACAGCCGGGAAGGCAGTTGTTCGTCGGGGCGACGTGGGGAGAACGAACCGCCGACGTCATCGGGACGTCCGAACACCGAGGCCGACACCGGATCGACGGTGGGTCGATGGACCGGACGCGGCGGCAACCGTGGACCCTCGTCTGCTGTGCCTGCGGTCTCGGTGCTGGTCGAATTCGATGTCACGCGTCCGGTTACCCCTCGCATACGTCGGTGTGAGAGTTCAGTATCACTCGAGCGGTCGGGGCAGCTCGATGCAGGTGAGGACTCGTCGGGCAGAAAACGCGGCGGTCAGCGTCGACGACGGCGCACGGCCTCGACGGACGCCATGAACGACCGCTTGGATCGAGCGGGCCCGTCTTCGCCTGCACAGGACGGAATCTGGCTCAGCAAACCGAGGAGCGAATGTGGCATCGACATCTCGCCTGCTCCGCGGAGCGCACGACGAGCCTGCTGCTGCGCCTCGACCTCGGCCGAGCATTCCGGGCATTCGGAGAGGTGGTGAGCGGCGCGGAGGTGAGCGGGCATTCGTAGTTCACCATCGACGTAGGCTGCGACGGCTTCACTGGCCAGATGTTCGGTGGAGCTGAATTGCCGAGGCTTGCGTGCCTGCGTCATCCAACCCTCCTCGTAGCTAGTGGACACTTGCGTGACCCGAGTCGACCTTCCCGTGCACTCGAAGGTACTCCCGTAGCGCGTGACGGCCACGGTGAATGCGACTACGAACCGTTCCGAGCTTGACGCCCAGTGTCGCACCGATCTCTTCGTACGACAGTCCTTCGATGTCGCACAACACGATTGCGGCGCGAAACTCGGGTGCCAGCGAATCGAGCGCAGACTGCAGATCCGGGTCGAGGCGAGCGTCGTGGTAGATCTGCTCGGGGTTGGGCCGGTCCGACGGAACGCGGTCGTAGTCCTCGGGCAGTGCTTCCATGCGGATACGGCTGCGGCGACGAACCATGTCGAGGAACAGGTTGGTCGTGATGCGGTGCAGCCAGCCCTCGAACGTTCCCGGCTGGTAGTTCGACAGGGAGCGGAACACGCGGATGAAGGTGTCCTGAGTCAGGTCCTCGGCGTCCTGGGCATTGCCGGAGAGGCGGTACGCGAGTCGGTAGACGCGGTCGCCGTGTTCGCGAACGAGCTCGTCCCAGGACGGCATGGTGGAGTTCTCGCCGGTCGCATCGAACACTGCGGTGCCGCTGAGGTCGTCGGGGGTGGGCACGGACTCGGGTAGACGAGCGATGTCGCGATCGCCGTTGATCTTGTAAATAGTTGGATCCTCCTGCTCAGGACTGCGTACGTCCTTCTGATTCAACCGACGACTACCCTCGGATGTTCCAGCTCACACTTCGCAATCGAGACGGACCTGCGATTCCTCCATAGCCTGACCGACCCGCGTGTGGGTCCGGTATGAATCACCTGAGGCCGACCTGAGAATGTGTGCGTGAGATCGAGCCCCGGGCACGATAACCTCGGGACGTGCCGACCAACGCCGAGAAGATGCTCGCTTATGCCGAAGACTCCGCTCAGGAGGACGAGGTTCTGATCGCAGCCAGAGAGCGAGCCGTCGACCTCGGTGCCGCTCCGGTGCCGCCGTCCGTCGGTGCCATCCTGAGCATCTTCACTCAGATGCTCGGCGCGAAGACGGTCGTCGAAATCGGAACGGGCGCGGGAATCAGCGGCCTGTGGTTGCTCGACGGGATGCGAGCGGACGGTGTACTGACCACCATCGACACCGAGCCCGAACACCAGCGGGCAGCGCGAGAAGCATTCCGGGCAGGGGGTATTGCGCCGTCCCGCACTCGGCTCATCAACGGCTGGGCCTTGGACGTACTCCCCCGATTGGCCGATGACACCTACGATCTGGTCTTCATCGACGCCAGCCCTGCGGACCATCCACACTTCGTCGCCGAGAGCGTGCGGCTGCTACGCCCCGGCGGAGTTCTGGTGCTGCACAACGCATTGCTGGGTGGCCGGGTTGCCGACCCGACTCAGCGCGACGCGACTGCGGTGGCCGTTCGATCGGCCGCGCGTGCCATCGCCGAGGACGAGCGCCTGACGACGGTGCTGCTCCCTCTGGGCGACGGGTTGATCTGCGCGTCGCGCGCATGACCATGTGAGTGGAAATTCGTAGCACGCTACGAACTTCCACTCACATGCCGCAGGCTCTGCTCTAGATCCAGACGCCCTTGCCGACGGAGACGACTCCCCCGGCACTGACGTTGAAGCGTTCCCGGTCGCGTTCGAGATCGACTCCGACGATTTCGCCGTCACCGACGACGACGTTCTTGTCCAGGATCGCGTGCCGAACGACGGCACCCTTGCCGATCCGGACTCCGGGCATCAGGACGCTGCCTTCGACGGTCGCGCCGCTGTCGATCATGACGTTCGAGCTCAGTACCGAGTTTCGGACGGTGGCGGCGCTGAGAATGCAGCCGGCACCGACGACGGATTCCTGAGCGAGGCCGCCCTGGACGAACTTGGCGGGCGGCAGATTCTCGGCCGATCCGCGGATGGGCCAGCGGCGGTTGTAGAGATTGAAGATGGGATGCACCGACACGAGGTCCATGTGGGCGTCGTAGAAGGCGTCGATGGTGCCGACGTCTCGCCAGTAGCCGCGATCGCGTTCGGTGGCACCGGGAACGACGTTGTCGTTGAAGTCGTAGACCGAGGCCACGCCTGCTTCGACGAGCGCCGGGATGATGTCGCCGCCCATGTCGTGGTCGGAGTCGGAGTTCTCGGAGTCCGCCTTGATGGCATCGACGAGCACCTTGGTGGTGAACACGTAGTTGCCCATCGAGGCGTATGTGACGTCCGGGTCGTCGGGGGTACCGGGCGGCTGCGCCGGCTTCTCCAGGAACTGGGTGATCTTGCCGTTCTCGTCCGAGTCGATGCAGCCGAACGCGAATGCCTCGCTACGTGGAACCCGGATACCCGCGACGGTGACGCCCGCTCCGGAGTCGATGTGCTGCTGCACCATCTGCTCCGGATCCATTCGGTACACGTGGTCGGCACCGAAGACGACGATGTACTCGGGGTCCTCGTCGTACACCAGGTTCAGCGACTGGAAGATGGCGTCGGCGCTGCCGGTGTACCACCGGGGGCCGAGACGCTGCTGTGCCGGGACCGGAGTGATGTACTCCCCGGCGAAACCGGACAGTCGCCACGTCTGCGAGATGTGGCGGTCCAGGGAATGGGACTTGTACTGAGTCAGCACGCAGAGCCGGAGGTAACCGGCATTCACGAGATTGCTCAACACGAAGTCGATGAGTCGGTAGGCGCCCCCGAAGGGAACGGCTGGCTTGGCTCGGTCCGCGGTCATCGGGTAAAGGCGCTTACCCTCTCCGCCGGCAAGCACAATCCCTAGTACGTGCGGTTGTGTCCTCACCCACCCAACCTATCCGCACCGAGAGAACCTTGCTACCAGTACACGCACAACTGCCGGGGAATGTAGGTTCGTTCACGTGCGAGTAGCGATGATGACCAAGGAATACCCGCCGGAGATCTACGGTGGCGCAGGAGTTCATGTCACGGAGTTGACCGCGCAGCTGAAGTCGCTGTGCGAGGTGGACATCCACTGCATGGGAGCTCCGCGCGACACCGCACAGGTGCACGATCCCGATCCTGCACTCGCCGGAGCCAACGCAGCACTGACGACATTGTCGGCGGAGCTGCGGATGGCCAACGCGGCAGCGGGAGCGGACGTGGTGCATTCGCACACCTGGTATACCGGGCTCGCCGGCCACCTCGCGGCCGAGCTGTACGGAGTTCCGCATATTCTCACCGCGCACTCGCTCGAGCCGCGTCGGCCGTGGAAGGCCGAGCAGCTGGGCGGCGGTTACCGCATCTCGTCGTGGTCGGAAAAGAACGCGGTGGAATACGCCGACGCCGTCATCGCCGTCAGCGAGGGCATGGCCAAGGACGTGCTCGACGCTTATCCGCGCCTCGACCCGAGTCGAGTCCACGTGGTGCGCAACGGGATCGACACCGAGCGGTGGTACGCAGATCATGGCACGTCGACTCTCGACGAGATCGGGGTGGATCCCAGCAAGCCGATCGTCGCGTTCGTCGGCCGCATCACCCGGCAGAAGGGCGTGGGTCACCTCATCGCTGCGGCGCACCACTTCGATCCGTCGATTCAGCTCGTCCTGTGCGCAGGCGCGCCCGACACTCCGGAGATCGCCGCAGAAACCGAACGCGCAGTGGCGTTATTGGCCGAGCAACGCAGCGGGGTCTTCTGGGTCAAGGACATGCTCCCCACCGACAAGATTCGCCAGATCCTCTCTGCCGCAGCGGTATTCGTCTGCCCATCGGTGTACGAGCCGCTCGGCATCGTCAACCTGGAGGCAATGGCCTGCGAAACCGCGGTCGTGGCGTCGGACGTCGGCGGCATCCCCGAGGTCGTCGACGACGGCCGCACCGGACGGCTGGTGCACTACAACTCGTACGAGCCCGACGTCTTCGAGCGAACCCTCGCCGACACCGTCAACGAGGTCGCTCTCGACCCCGCACTGGCGACGGCGATGGGGAAGGCCGGCCGCGAGCGGGCCGTTGCCGAATTCTCGTGGGCGTCGATCGCGAAACAGACCCTCGCCGTCTACAACGACGCGCTGGCGCGTCGGGGCTGAGAGATCTTTCGGTAGGTCGACACCGTCACCGACGCGGTGACCGGGACGGTGTCGGGCAAATCCTTCAACGCCGCGGACCGCGCGTGGGGGTCACCGTGCCGAATCGACGGCCCCATACCGATGAGTTCCTCGATGTCGTTGTGCGAGAGCATCATCGAGTACTCGAGCGGGGTCTCGGCCACCGACTCGAAGAGACCCGACAACGACGCACCGAGCCGACGGGTCTTGTCCTCGTCGACGCCGATCAGCCCCAGCGGCCCGCGCAGTTCTCGCTGATGCCGCGACGTCGGCGTGACGACCACCAACGTGCCGTCGTCGCCGAGAACTCGATGCAGTTCACCGGCGTTGCGCGGCGAGAACACACACGTCACCGCAGACACGGCACCCGCCCGAATCGGTAGCCCGCTCCAGATGTCCGCGACGACGCACCCGAGCCGCGGATGCGACCGCGCGGCTCGGCGCGCCGCGAACTTGGACACGTCCACCCCGACCCCCAGCGCGGCCGGACGCGCGTCCAGGACACCTGCGAGGTAATACCCGGTGCCGACCCCGACATCGAGGACCACGTCCGACTCGGGCGGAACAGCCGCCGACACCGCCGCCGCGATGGGCTCGAAATGACCGCCACCGAGGAACTTCTCACGGGCTGTGACCATCTCGGCCGAATCACCGGCGAACTTGCCGCCGTCGCCTGTCAACAGGCTGACGTACCCCTGCCGAGCCACGTCGAACGAATGACCACGATCGCACCACAGACTCCGATCGCTCTCCCCGAGGCCCAGGCCTGACTCGACCTCACGGACGCGGCACTGTGGGCAGACCAGCAGATCGACGACGTCGGTCAGCATCGAGCACCTCTTTCGTATCGAGACAGATTCTCCGGCACTCCCCCGGAAACGACCTGCCGATCACAACACCGCTGATGACAACCCTGCTGATGACAACACAAAGCCCCGCTGGCCGGTGCGGCGAGCGGGGCTGAGCGATGATCGATCGACGTGGCGATCAGCCGGTGACGCCCTTCAGTTCGTCACCGAGTGCCGCGGCCTCGTCGGGGGTCAATTCGACGACCAAACGGCCGCCCCCCTCGAGCGGGACACGCATGACGATTCCTCGTCCCTCTTTGGTTGCTTCGAGGGGACCGTCCCCGGTCCGGGGCTTCATCGCCGCCATCCTCTGCTCCCTCCAGATCTGCGCCCACCTGCTCGGCGCCTCGGCCTAAAAGATAAATTCGTCGCGGGGCGACGGAGTGTCCTGTGCCATTCTTCCCTATCGCCGTCGATGGGGGGAACCTGAGTCGGTATTCGTGACCTGCACCCAACACCTCGACAGGTGATCGTCGACCATTCCGGTGGCCTGCATCAATGCGTAGGCGGTAGTCGGACCGACGAACCGTAGCCCGCGGCGTTTGAGCTCTTTGGCCAACGCCGTCGATTCGGGTGTCGACGCGGGCACGTCGGTGAACTCCGTGAGCCGCTGTGACCTGGGCTCCGGCGCGAAAGACCACAGCAGAGTGTCGAGATCGGTGTCGTCGAGGTCGACGATCGCGCGAGCGTTGCTCACCGCCGCCTCGATCTTGAGCCGATTCCGCACGATCGACGCGTCGCTCATCAATCGCTCCACATCGGCGTCGTCGAAGCGGGCCACTGCGTCGGGATCGAATCCGGCGAAAGCAGTGCGGAAGCTTTCCCGCTTGCGCAGGATCGTGATCCACGCCAGGCCCGACTGAAACGCTTCCAGACACAGGCGCTCGTAGAGCTCATTGCGGCCGTGCAGCGGCTGCCCCCACTCCGTGTCGTGATAGGTGCGATACAGCTCGTCGTCGGTGGCACCCCACGGGCAGCGCAGCTTGCCGTCCGGCCCCGCGACTGCGCTCACCGTTCGTCCGACTCGACCGTGCCTGTGACGCCCGAACTATCCGTGAGGCCGGCACTGTCGGTGAGGCCAGAACTATCCGTGAAGCCCGCACTGCCGGGCTGCCCCGACAGCGGGGATCGAGAACCTGACTCCTGCGCCGCGGACAGCCGTGACCGCAGCATGTCTATCTCGCCGCCCAGGCGCTCGAGAGCCCAGTCGACTTCGCTGGGCTTGTAACCCCGCAACGTCTGCTGGAACTTCAACGCGCGCACATCGGCACCAGTGACTCCTTCGGCCGGCAGCACTGTTGCGGTGGTTCCCTCGGGCAACGGCCCCAGCTCTTCACCGCGACCGAACACCGCTGCGGCGATGAAGAACAACGCCGCAGCGACGACTGCAATGACGATGATGTAGATCAACAGCGTCAACATGCCACGATCTTGTCACGGCTGTCCGACACGTCGGCCGGACGCACCTGGTGGTCGGTCAGATCAGCGAGTTCATCGCCGGTCGATCGGCCAACGACACTTCGGTCGAGAACGGCTCGAACGAATCCCCTGCCACGCGGAACTGCATCAGTCCGGCACCGGAATCGACCATGCCGCACCGATTGAGCATCGTTCCGACGATCTGCCGACTCATCGCCCCGAGTTCGACAAGCGGCCGATTGCGATGCTTTCGCACTCCCAGGTTCACCTGTCCGATGGCCTGCAGACCGAGCCGGTCGTACGTGTCGAGAAGCAGGCCGATCTCCACCCCGTAACCGGGCGCGAACGGCACCGCCGACAACAACTCGCGAGTGCCCGCGTACTCCCCGCCCAGCGGCTGGATCACGCCGGTCAACTCCGGGCGCAGCGCCGCGAGCAAGGGTCGAGCCACCAACTCGGTGACGCGTCCACCGCCGTTGGCGTCCTCGGTGCCACTGACGCGAAGTGGACGTCGGTAGTAGCCCTTGACGAGATGAATGCCGTCGCCCATCAGCAGAGGTCCGAGCAGTTTCGGCACGAACGCGGGGTCGGGATTGATCAGATCGGAATCGACGAAGGCGATGAGGTCACCCGTCGACGCCGCGACCGATCGCCACAGCACCTCGCCCTTGCCCGGTACCGGATCGAGCCCCGGTACTGCCTCCTCGCGACTGATGACACGGGCACCGGCCGCTCTCGCGCGCACCGCCGTCTCGTCGGTCGAGCCCGAGTCGAGCACGATCAGTTCGTCGACGAGGCCACCGAGCAACGGGTGGATGGTGTCGATGACGGCAGCCACCGTCTGTTCCTCGTTCAGCGCCGGAAGCACCACGGACACCGTGCGGCCCGCCTTGGCGGCCTCGAGCTCGGCGATGGTCCATTCGGGGGTGTCCCAGCTGTTGGTCTCGGACCACATTCGGGTCACGTCCGTTCGATCGGCCAGTGTCATGCCAGCCCCCTGACCGTCCGCGCCGGGGTTCGTCGTCCCTGGATCGCTGCCACCATGTCGACGACTCTTCTGGTCGACGCAACCTCGTGCACCCGGAACATCCGGGCTCCGCCTGCTGCGGCCAATGCTGTCGCTGCCAATGTTCCCTCCAACCGGTCGGCGAGCTCTACCCCTAGAGTCTCGCCTACGAAGTCCTTGTTGCTCAGCGCCATGAGCACAGGCCACCCGGTGTTTACAAGAACGTCCACGCGACGCAACAACTCGAGTCCGTGATAGGTGTTTTTCCCGAAATCGTGGGTCGGATCGATCAGAATCGAATCTTTCTTCACCCCCTCCGCGACGGCATTGTCGGCAGCTGCGGTGACTTCCGCGATCACATCGGCCACGACGTCGGTGTACCGAACCCGGTGCGGACGGGTCCGCGGAACGGCACCGCCGGTGTGCGAGCAGACGATCCCGACTCCCTCGGCAGCAGCGACGCGCACCAACTCGGGATCGGCTCCGGCCCAGGTGTCGTTGATCAGATCGGCTCCCACACCGCAGGCCAGGCGAGCAACCTCGCTACGCCAGGTGTCGACACTGATCAACAGATCCGGATAGGCATCCCGGATCGCCTCGACGAACGGCACGACGCGGCGGATCTCCTCCGCCGCGTCGACGAGGTCACCGGGGCCTGCTTTGACGCCGCCGATATCGACCATGTCGGCACCCTCGGCGACAGCCCTGTGCACGGACGCCATCGCTGCATCGTCGGAAAAATTCGCGCCCCCGTCGTAGAACGAGTCGGGGGTGCGATTGACGATCGCCATGACCAACGCGCGATCGTCGGCGACCGGTTTGCCACAGAGGGTGCTCATGAAATCAATAGTGGCACGCAGATTTCACCGCACCCGATCGGCGGGAACCGGCCCTATCCCTTGGGGGCCTTGCCTGCGGCAACCTCGTCGACGTAGCCGTCGTAGAACTTCTCGTAGCCACCGGACTTGCCGCGCAGCACGTGGAGTTCGCTGTCACCGTCTTCCTGGAACCCCAGCTTGCGTAGAGCGACCTTCTGGCTCTTGAACGTCGAGGTCTGCTCGAGGCTGTCGACGATGCGTACGAACAGCGGCACCGCGTACGTCGGCAGCTTGTCGTAGAGGTGCTCGGCGAACGACTTGCCGTCGAAGGACTCACCGTCGCGCAGGGTCACCGCAGCCATACCGGCCTTGCCGTCGGCACCCTCAATATCGACGCCGTAGACGACGGCACCGTCCACTGCCGGGTGGCTACCGAGTGCACCCTCGACCTGGGTCGTGGCGACGTTCTCGCCCTTCCAGCGGAAAGTGTCTCCCAGCCGGTCGACGAATGCGACGTGCATCCAGCCCTGCTTGCGAACGAGGTCGCCGGTGTCGAACCACGCGTCACCGTCCTTGAACCCGTCGCGCACCATCTTCTTCTCGGTGGCCTTGTCGTCGGAATACCCGTCGAACGGTGCCCGGTCGGTGATCTTGGACAGCAGCAGGCCCACTTCACCGTTACCGACCTTGCGGAGCTTGCCGTCGTGGCCGCGCTTGGCCTTGCCCGACTCTTCGTCGTACTGCACCACGGCATACGGCAACGGGCAGATTCCGGCGGTCTTCTTCATGTTCAGTGCGTTGATGAAGGCGATGTTGCATTCGCTGGCACCGTAGAACTCCGCGACGCGGGAGATACCGAAACGCTCGGTGAACTCCTCCCAGATCTCCGGTCGCAGTCCGTTCCCGACGATCAGCTTGACCGAGTTGTCCCGGTCGGAATCCTTCTTCGGCTGCGTGAGCAGGTACCGGCAGAGCTCACCGATGTAGGTGAACGCCGTGGCCTTGTTGACGCGAATGTCTTCCCAGAAGTTGCTCACCGAGAACTGCTTACCGATGGCCATCGTCGCGCCGCCGGCGAGCACCGAGGACAGCGTCACCGTCAGCGCGTTGTTGTGATAGAGCGGAAGGCAGCAGTAGATGACGTCGTCGCCGCGCAGTCGCACGCCCATGTTGCCCAGGCCCGACATCGACTTGAGCCAACGGAAGTGGCTCATCAGGCTGGCCTTGGGCATGCCCGTCGTTCCCGAGGTGAAGATGTAGAACGCCTTCTCCTTGGCCTGGATCTCCGCGGTGACCGACGGGTTGGCCGTCGACGCCTTCGCGGCCAACTCGCCGAGCTCCTTCAGCGGCAACACCGACCCGACCTTGGGCTCGTTGTCCAGAGAATCCAGTGCTTCCTGCGCGTTCTCGTCGAGGACCAGCACCTTCGCTTCGAGAATTCCGAGGCTGTGCTCGAGCACGTCGCCGCGCTGGTTGTAGTTGAGCATGCCTGCGGTGGCACCGAGCTTCACGGCAGCCAGCGCCGCGAACAGCGCCTCGGGGCGGTTCTTGCTCAGCACACCGACGACGTCGCCGCGTACGACCCCCCGGTCGGTGAACACTGCGGCGTACTGATTGACCAGCGCGTTCGCGTCCTTGTAGGAGATCGACTCACCCTCGAAACGGACGAACGGTCGACTGCTGTTCTTGGCTGCCGCGTCCTGGAAAATCAGTCCGATGGAGACCTTGTGGTCGGGCTTGCGGGTGAAGCCCGCCAGCCCCTTGAGCAGGCTCGGCACCTCCGTCACCATTTTCGGCAACGCGACCGCGAGGTCGGTCACTCCGATTTTCTGACGGGCATCGACAGCCATGAGCTCCCCTTTGAGACGATGTGAGATAACTAACCCTACTAGAGAGTAACAACTTCCAGCACTTCGTCAGGCGGGCTCGGTTGGTGAACTTTCACAACGCGCCGCACACGTCCAGGGCCTCGTCGACAGAAGTGGTGCGCACGAGCGCGTCGAGCGCTCGTTGCTGCACGAACCCGGTGGAGCTCAGACCGTCGATCCACTGCATCAGGCCGTCGAAGTGCCCGAACGGATCGAGCATCACCATCGGCTTGCTGTGCATGCCCAGATAGCCGGCCGTCCACGTCTCGAAGAGTTCTTCGAGCGTTCCGATGCCGCCGGGCAACGTGATGAACGCGTCGGCTCGGTCCTCCATGATCTTCTTCCGCTCACGCATCGTGTCGGTGACGATCAACTCGTCGGCATCGACGTCGGCGACCTCGCGGTGCACGAGCGCTTTCGGGATGACACCGACGGTGTTGCCTCCGGCTGCGCGTGTCGCCGCGGCCACCGCGCCCATCATCGAGACGTTGCCGCCGCCCGACACCAGCTGCCAACCACGTCGACCGATCTCGGTACCGACCTCACGCGCCAGATCGATGAACGACGCGTCGACCGGTCCCGATGCGCAGTAGACACACACGCTGATCCCCGAAACGCCGACCGGCTGCACGCTCACTGCTGGGCCTCCCGGACGATGCGGACGGCCTCGTCGACGCTGTCGGTGCAATGGATGAGGTCGAGGTCCTTCTCGGACACCTTGCCTTCTTTCACGAGAGTGGTCTTGATCCAGTCGAGCAATCCCGACCAGAAGTCCTTGCCCAGCAACACGATCGGGAATCGTGTGACCTTCGCGGTCTGCACGAGTGTGAGCGCCTCGAAGAGTTCGTCGAGAGTACCGAAGCCTCCGGGCAGGCACACGAACGCTTGGGAGTACTTGACGAACATGGTCTTGCGTACGAAGAAGTATCGAAAGTTGACACCGAGATCGACCCAGTCGTTGAGGCCCTGCTCGAACGGCAGCTCGATGCCCAGTCCGATGGAGTACCCGTCGGCCTCGCTCGCGCCGCGGTTCGCGCCCTCCATCACACCGGGACCGCCGCCGGTGATCACGGCGAAGCCTTCACGCGCCAGGGCAGCTCCGAGTTCACGCGCCCGCTCGTATTCGGGATGGTCGACGGGTGTGCGCGCCGAACCGAACACCGTCACCGCTCGCGGCACCTCGGCCAGAGCACCGAAACCTTCGACGAATTCGCTCTGAATGCGCAGCACGCGCCAGGTGTCCGAGTGGATCCAATTGCCGGATCCGCGTTCGTCGAGCAATCGTTGGTCCGACGTGGACGTCTCGGTGTTTCGACCGCGGCGAAGTACGACGGATCCCTTGTGTTTGGCGGGCTTTTCGCTGCCGATCTGTTCGTAACTACCTGGGTCGTCGACGCTGTTCATGGCGTTCAGGCTATCCGGCGGAGAGGTAGCTCCGTAGAACCTGTGTGACGTGGGTGATCTGTTCGACCGGGACGCGCTCGTCGCGCTTGTGGGCGAGGTTGGGATCGCCCGGTCCGTAGTTGACTGCGGGTATGCCGAGGGCGGAGAACCGGGAGACGTCGGTCCAGCCGTACTTGGCCCGGAACTGTCCACCCGCTGCCTCGATGAGGGCAGCGGCAGCAGGCTGGTTCAGCCCGGGCAGCGCACCCGGTGACGAGTCGGTCACCTCGAATCCGAGATCGAGTCCGTCGACCACCTCACGGACATGCTCGACGGCCTCGTCGACACTGCGGTCCGGTGCGAAGCGGAAATTGACGTCGAGCTCGGCGGCATCGGGGACGACGTTGCCCGCCACCCCTCCGGCGATCCGAACTGCTTGCAGCCCTTCGCGATATACGCATCCGTCGATATCGACGCTACGAGCGTGGTAGGCCGCCAGCCGATTGAGCACCGCACCGAACTTGTGAATGGCGTTGTCGCCCAACCAGGATCGGGCACTGTGCGCTCGGGTTCCCGACGCCGTCAGCCGAACACGCAGTGTGCCTTGACAACCGGCTTCGATGAACCCTCCGGACGGTTCGCCCAGAATCGCCACATCGGCGTTCAGCCATTCGGGTAGCTCACGTTCGATGCGACCGAGACCGTTGCGTGAGGCAGCAATCTCTTCGCAGTCGTAGAACACCAGAGTCAGGTCGTGTGCCGGGTTGTCGATCGTCGCGGCGAGGTGAAGAAACACCGCATCGCCCGACTTCATGTCGACGGTCCCGCAGCCGTGCAGGATGTCCCCCTCGGCGCTCTCGTGCTCGCGCCGCGACGGGACGTTGTCGGCAATCGGCACGGTGTCGAGATGACCGGCGAGCATCACCCGTGAACCCAGCCCGCGGTTGGTTCTGGCCAGGACGGCGTTGCCGCTCCGAATTATCTCGAAGCCCGTGGTCTGCTCACGGAGTGCCTGCTCCACCTCGTCGGCGATACGCGACTCGTCCTCACTGACGCTGGGGATGTCCACCAGCGCTGCGGTGAGGTCTATCGGGTCGGCATGCAAATCGAGCGTCACGGCGACAACCCTAGGCTTTGGGCCCCGGAATCTCGCGGACCACGCCGTCGAAGCCTGCGCCGAACAATCTTCCGCTCGAAAACCCCTGCTCGGAGCGACCGTAGGAGACGACACTGGTCAACCGAGTGCCGGTACCGATCACGCAGGTGACCCCCGGAGCATCGATGCGGACGACGGAACCGCCTGCATTGAGCGGTACCACCGGACGGCCGGCGGCGTCGAGAGTGAGACCGTCCGGGGCAGCCAACGAATCGAGCCCCTTCAGATCGAGCAGGTCTTCCGGTGCCGACGGATTCGCAATCGGGATTCGACTGACGCCCGCGTTCACGAACGTCCGAGAGACGTAGAGATATTTCCCAGCGGCATCGAGCACCGCGCCGTTGGCGCTCGGCAAGCGCGCCCAGCTCGGGTCGACAGAACCGTCGGGGCTGATTCGGCCGATGAGCGAACCGAAGTCGTTGGTGGCGTAGACGGTTCCGTCCGCAGCAACGGCGAGTCCATTGGCAGCACTGAGTCCCTTCGCAAAGGGAGTGGCGGCAAGGGTGTCGATGTCGAGTCGAACGATGCCGGCGGCCTTGACGACGTCTCCGACGAATACACGGGGATCGGCACCGTAGCCGACCAGGAGCGTCCCGTCGGGCATCCACGCCAGAGCTCCGCCGCCGCCGCTGGGAACCTTCGCAATGGGATACGCGGGCTGTCCAGGTGCGTCGATGCGGTACACCCGGCCCGAGACGATATCGGTGACATACGCGCGGCCCGACCCATCGACGGCAAGGCCCTCCAGCGCAGCCCCAGGAATTTTCGCGACCTCTGCCGACTTCCCGCCGACGCCGGCGCAGTTGGGTGCGGCGGCTGCGGTACCGGAACCGGCTACCACACCGGTCACCGCCAGGAGTGTTGCAGCGACCACCGAGATTATCGAACGCATAGCTATTGACCTGCTCGAACTCATGGAATCCCCCGCCTACGGCGACCCCCTGTCAGCCGATGGGCATTTCTACCATGCCTCGGCGACAACCAAGCCGAAAGCGACTCCGAGAATGATGGTCGAAGCGAAGGTTGCCACCAACCCGGTGAACGACATCCCGTCGGCCATCATCGACACTGCTCCTCTTCCGAGCGAAACCCTGCGGGTGGTCATTGTCGTCACTCTGTCAGCCCACCGGCCCCGGGCCGGTCTCCGCGAATCCCGATGTGGTCACGCTCGTCAGTCGAACGGATAACGAACCGCCGTCGTGACCGAACCGGCGACTACCGCCGGTCGGTGTGCCCGGAAATCACCGGGGAACCTGCGGCGCCCAGTCACCGAACCACGCACGACGCACCACCGCGTATTCTTCGAGCCGTGAGTGCACAGGGAGCAACAGCAGTAGGTATTGCCAACATCACGACGTCGGGCGTAGTTCTCGACACCTGGTTTCCGAGCCCGGAGCTCGGGTCGGGACTCGAGGCCGGCACGACTCGGCTCGAAGGATCTGACATCCCCGCGGAGCTGGCCGCGCTGGTCGGTGCGGACGAGGCGCGCGGCGTCGAGGTCGTCGCAGTGCGCACCAACATCGCATCTCTGGACGATGCTCCGATCGACGCCCACGACGCGTACCTACGACTGCATCTGCTGTCGCATCGCCTGGTCGAGCCGCACGGTCAGAATCTCGACGGACTGTTCGGACTGCTCGCCAACGTCGTCTGGACCAACTTCGGACCCGCAGCGGTCGAGGGCTTCGAGACTGTGCGTGCGAAGCTACGTGCCCGCGGCCAGGTGACGGTGTACGGCGTGGACAAGTTCCCGCGTCTGGTCGATTACGTCGTTCCCACCGGCGTCCGCATCGCCGACGCCGACCGTGTGCGCCTCGGTGCTCATCTGGCCAGTGGAACGACGGTCATGCACGAGGGCTTCGTCAACTTCAATGCAGGCACGCTCGGTAACTCGATGGTCGAGGGACGCATCTCCGCGGGCGTCGTGGTGGGTGACGGCTCCGACGTGGGCGGCGGTGCGTCGATCATGGGCACGCTGTCCGGTGGCGGCAAGAACGTCATCTCCGTCGGCAAGAGCTGCCTGCTCGGTGCCAACTCCGGACTCGGCATTTCACTCGGTGACGACTGCGTCGTCGAGGCGGGGCTGTACATCACCGCCGGAACGAAGGTCAGCGGACCGGATGGAACCGTGGTGAAGGCGGCGACGCTGAGCGGCAAGTCCAACCTCCTGTTCCGTCGTAACTCGCTCTCGGGTGCGGTCGAGGTTGTGCCGTGGAAGGGCACCGGCGTCGAGCTGAACGCTGCGTTGCACGCCAACGACTGAGAGCCTGATCGACTCCAATCGATTAGTCGGACAATCTCTTCCAGCCCCGCACCGTGTTCTCGGTGCGGGGCTGGTGTGCGTTCGAGGGGCCTATGCGATGTGGGGGCCTGCTCGGGCGTGGGATTGTCTCGGTTGTCGGTAGGGGTCGACGGATGCCGGCGGTACGAACCAGGGGTGCTGATCGGTGCCGATGAACACTTCCCAATCGGAGTGGTGGATGAGTCGGTGGTGGAATCCGCACAGGAGGACGAGGTTGTTCATGTCGGTGGGTCCGCCGTCGGCCCAGTGCCAGATGTGGTGACCTTCGGTCCAGGCGGCGGGTTTTCCGCAGCCCGGGAACGCGCAACCGTGATCGCGGGCAGTCAACGCACGTTTCTGTTTCGCGGTGACGGTCCGGGCGGTGCGGGCGAGGTTCAACGGGTTGCCGTTCTCGTCCATGACGATCGCGGTGAGAACACAGTCGCAGGCCAGTTGGCGAGAGGTGTTGCGGGAG
>NZ_NOYR01000037.1:0-14507 GCF_002258885.1 Rhodococcus sp. 06-1474-1B
CAAGTGACCCTGCCCCCGAAGAAACACGGAAACATCCCACTATGAGCGAAGCGAATCATGACGCAGTGAGCGGCGAAGCGAATCATGACGCAGTGAGCGACACGAATCATGACGCAGTGAACGAAGCGAGTCCTGACGTCGTGAACGACGGTCAGGCCGTTGCCGATTCAGGCATTTCCGCGGCAATTCGGGTCGTCAAGGGCAATCCGGACGACGAGGACGTGGCGGCTCTGGTGGCGGTGTTGACTGCGGCGCAGAACGATTCGGCATCGAGCGCGGATTCTCGGCCCCGGGAATTGTGGGGTGCACCGTCGTCGATGCATCGCGGCTTCGCGGCGCAGTCGGCGTATTCGTACGCCGCGTCGGGCCGATACTCGCGGTGACGGTGCCGCCCGTGACGACCCGGGCCGATTCGGTACGACTCGTTCTGGCGTCGGCGTCACCTGCTCGCCTCGGAGTTCTTCGTAGTGCCGGCGTGGAGCCGATCGTCCGGGTGTCGGGAGTCGACGAGGACGCGGTGACGGCCGAACTGGGGCCGTCCGCGTCCGCCGCCACCGTGGTCACCGAACTCGCGCGGGCCAAGGCCGCCGCAGTCGCCGAGACGTTCTCGGCTTCTTCGGCGGATCTGGTGATCGTCGGGTGTGATTCGATGCTGTCGATTGCCGGTGAGCTGCACGGTAAACCGCACACCGTCGAGGTGGCCCGTGAGCGTTGGCGGACCATGGCCGGGTCGACCGGGGCGCTGTTGACCGGTCATGCCGTTCTGCGAGTGACCGCCGGAGTCGTGGTGGCGCAGGCTGCAGCGCACAGCTCGACGACGATTCGTTTCGCAACCCCGTCTGCAGTCGATCTCGACGCGTATCTGGCGTCCGGCGAACCGCTGCAGGTAGCGGGAGCATTCACGCTCGACGGTCTCGGCGGCTGGTTCGTCGACAGCATCGAGGGTGATCCCTCGTCGGTGATCGGCATCGGCTTGCCGCTGGTTCGTACTCTTCTCGAGCGGGTGGGTACGTCGCTTGCCGCCCTCTGGGACGGCTCGCCGGACGACCCGATCGGGATCTGACCGGCGAGACCTACCTCAGGGCAACAGATCGATCAGCTCGCGAGCCCAGTCCTCGGCCATTGCCTTGGGCTTGATGTTAGACGAGCTGTCGTGCCGAGCGTGGGTGCCGACCTGCTTCGCACCGAGCTCGGTGAGCTTTTCGGCGATGATCTCGCCGCCGCGGTTGAAGGTGTCCTCGTATACCTTGTCTCCCAGACCGAAGACTGCGAACTGCAGTCCTGCGAGGTCGGGGGCATCCTCGACGAGTGCCTCGTAGAACGGCTCCGCGCCGGTGGGGAGCTCTCCGTCGCCGTAGGTGGAGCAGATGACGACGTGGAAGTCGTCCGTGTCGATGTCGGAGACCTCGTACTCGAGCATGTCTCGCACCTCGGCATCGTGATCACCGAGCACGTCCGCGATCTTGTCGGCGACCTCCTCGGCCGTACCGGTCTCGGACCCGAACAACACGACCACTGCCATGGATCGCTCCCCTTTCTCACATGCGCTCGAACACTCGAACAGTCGCAAAAGCATAGCCGTACCGGGGATCCCGCCGAAAATCCGCGTACGCCCGATGTTGTGATTTGTCTCGAGGTCACCAGAATTCGGCAGTCAGGCCCCAGTTCGTGTACTCGGCCTCGACCAGCCCACGCAGGTGCTCCTTGCTGGGGAACGCGTCCGGGTCGAGACCGGTGACGCACAGCGTCGCGCGGTCACCCGAGTCGTTCCACCAGGCACTGACCCCGCCGGCGGTGCGACGGAGCAACGCCACATCGGTGTTCTGGGTGATCGACCGCATCGCCACTGCTGCAGCGTCGATGCCTCCGATGGTGCGCAGTCGCGCGCCGCGATCGCCGAGGTTCGAGCACAGGCACAGAGGTGCCGAGCCCGATGCCGCCAGCTTGGCGACGACGACGTCGGGCAACACCTGCATCAGTGGTTTGAGCAGCTCGAATACGGATGTCACCGTACTGTCGGCCTGGTCGGTGAACGCCTGCTTGCTCGATGCGCGGATGGCCGTCAGATCATTGCGGTAGCCCTGTCCCCCGTCGACGTGAATGGACACCCCGGACGTCGCGTTGGCGCGACTGTCTCCGGGCGTTCGGGTGCTGACAGGAAGGGCCACCCGTACCCGGTCCTGCGGACCGACGCGTCCACTCGCGGTGAGAATGCCGAGCACGACCGCGACAAGGAGACTGTTCGAGCTCCCGCCCCTGCTCGCTGCGGCCGCGGCCCAGTCCCCCGATGCGCAGTCGACGACCACCGTGCTCGGTACCCACTTGCCTTCTCGTGCCGCGGTGACGGCCAGGGCACGGCTCGGCGTCGGGCCGGGTGCCGTGGAGCCCGCGGCTACCTCGTCGGACGAGGTTCGCGAACGTACCGCGTCCACTGTCGTACGTCCGAGCGCTCGCGCCACCCCGGACAATGCCGCACCGATCTGTCCGACGCCGTCCGCGATGTCGGCACGTACCGACGACCGCGGGGGATCGTGGTCGAGCCCGCCGCGAACGAAGTCGTCCGGAGTCGCCCGACCGGCGAGAGCTGCTGCCGCCGCAGAGGTCAGGGCACCGCCGTCACCGACCACGTGCGATCCGACGAGAGAGACCACCGTGCCGCCGCCGTCGACCGAGGTCGCCGACAAACGCCACGCAGGTCCGTCGATGGGGTCCAGCGTCACCGCTGCCTCGTTCTCGATCCACAGATCGATGCCGTCCCGGGCGATCGCGTGTCCGATGACGACCGGGTCGGCGGGCGTGCGCGCCGTGATCCAGCCGTCCCGGGCACCGGGCACCGCCGAGCGTCGTACGGAGCGATCCAACGGGCCGGTAGCAAGCAACTGCCACATGGATTCGAGTGCGTCGAGCGGGACGTCCGAGTCGAACCGCCACACGATCTGATTGACCACCGGCACTCCGAGTACGCACTCCATGCGCAGGAACAGGTCGTCGTCGTACGTCAATCTCTCCACCACGAGAGACTATCCCTGCCCGCCCACGTAGGTGGAACGGCCGCAAATGTGTTTCCCGCCATATGTTTTCGTATCGGCTCGGTTCGGCCGGTGCTGATAGGTTGGGGCTCTTCCCCACGCCGACACGTCTGCGAGTGCGCCTGTGAAGTTCGTGATGCCGTTCAACGGAAGCCGAGGCGACGTGACCCCCGGTATCGCTCTCGGGCTCGAACTCGCAGATCGCGGGCACGACGTGCTGTTCGGTGCCCCACCCAATCTCACCGATGTCGTGTCGGCTGCCACGGCATCCTCCGAACGTATCGAGGTTCAACCGTTCGGGCCCGACACGCAGCAGCTGTTGGAGTCCGATCTGGTCAGAGTGCGTATCAAGTCTCGAAACCCGCGGACCCGCTTTGCTGCGCTGTCCCAGCTGGCTCATCACGGCTGGGACGACATGACGTCCGAGCTGAACCGAATGGCGGCGGGGTGCGACGGAATCGTCACCGGCTCGCTCGGTCAGGAGATGGCTCTGAACGTGGCCGAAGCGCACGGCACAGCGTTCGTGTCCCTGCACTACTGCCCCCTCAGGCGCAACGATGCAGTGTCGATCACACCGGGCGTGAACCTACCTGCCGTCGTCAATCGGTCGATGTGGGCGGCCCTCGAGGCACTGCGCTGGAAGTCGATGAAGAAGCGCGACAACGCGCAGAGGGCATCACTGGGTTTGCCTCCCACCACGGAGTCGACGCCCGTGAGGTCGGCGCGCTACGGCGGTATCGAGATTCAGGCCTACGAATCGGCGCTGTTCCCCGGGCTTGCCCGACAGTGGGGCCCGCTACGCCCGTTCGTCGGCTTCATCGGCCTGGTCGACGGAGTCACCGAGACGGATCACGCGTTGCGCCGATGGCTCGACGCAGGAACTGCGCCAGTGTATTTCGGCTTCGGCAGCATGCCGGTGCCCGAACCGGCTGCACTGATGCGCATGATCGACAACGTCACCGATCGATTGGGCGTGCGCGCCCTGGTCTGCGCGGGCTGGAGCGATCTGCTGGAGTCCGATTCAGCCGTCCATCGATCGAACCCGAACGTCTTCGTCGTGAAATCGGTCGATCACGCGACGGTCTTTCCGCGCTGTCTGGCCGCGGTTCATCACGGCGGCGCAGGGACGACTGCAGCCTCGGCACGAGCCGGGCTGCCGACCCTGGTGTGCTGGTTCAGCGCCGACCAACCGTTCTGGGGATCGGCGCTGCGGCGCGTAGGAGCCGGGTCGAGCACGAAGTTCTCGACGTTGACCGAATCCGTTCTCCAGCAGGGCATTTCCGATCTCATGACCGAAGACGCCCGGCTGGCCGCGCGAGCGCTTGCCGATACGATAACGCCTGCTCGAACGGCGACGGCCGCTGCCGCCGACATCACCGAAGCAGCAGCGCGCGACCGCTGACCCACTCACCAGAAGCGTGCCGAGAGTCCCCATCTCCGAAGCGCCTCGGTCAGGTGTTCACGCAGTACATGCTCGTCCGGGCATCGGTCGGGGTCCATGGCGTGGACGGTCACGGTCACACTGGTGCCGGTCTCGCTCGACCATGCGGTCAGACCGCCGTCGAGCGAACGAGCGAAGTCGGCGTCGGCTCCGGCGAACGTCGCTCGACCGGACACCGCCCGGGCAGCGATCCCCGCCACCGTCGTGAAGTCGTCGGGAAGAGAACCGAGGTTCGACGCCAGCCCTTCGGCACCGTCGCGGGGCTGCGGCACTCGTGCGACCACCGCGTCGGGCAGCATTTGAACGAGTGCCTGGGACAGGCCGCCCGGAGCGGCACCGGCGGCCTGAGCAGCGGCGAAAGCCGTGAACGCCGATTTACTGGCGGCGCGGATCGGGCGGAGGTCCAGATCGGTCGGGTCGGCGATCGGCACATCGATCTTGACGATCTTGGTGGCGTTCGACCGTGTGTCGGATGCGTCGCCGCGATCACTGACGGGCAGGGACCACTGCACCGTGTCTCCCACCGAAGCACGGCCGGCAAGTCCGGACGCAGCAGTCAGGACCGCCACGAACAGCGAATTGGATGTTCCTCCCCAGCGTTCCGCAGTCGATCGCCATGCATCGGCGTCCACCTCGGCAACCACGTGCGGGGATGTCCAGTCCGCCGCAGCCGCTCGCTCGGGAGCTGCCCGGTGTGGTTTCGGCCTCGACTGGGTGGCACCGGCAGGCTCGGAGCGTCCGGACAGAGGCAGAGCCTGCACCGCCGCGTTCACCAACCATCCACCCGCGGACCGAATTTGCTCGACGGCGTCACCGAAGTCGGAAGCGAGGGCCTCGAGGCCGCCCGAGGCGGAGGCGACACGGGACGCGACGGAGTCGGAGTTCGCCGCACGGAATGCAGCGATCAGGGCACCACCGTCGGCGACCATGTGCGAGGCGACCAACGACAGCACCATGCCGCCGTCGCTCAGTCTCGTCGCCGCAAGTTGCCAACCCAATCCGGTCTCGGGGTCGATATCGGGATCGATACGGCCGTCCGCCCATTGCCGCACCATCGACGGGTCTATGAATTCTGGATGAAAATCCAGTGAATGAGAGGCGGCCGACGGCACCCACCGATCTCGGGCCGTCGGAATTGCCGATGCCACCACCCTTCGCGCAAGCAGACCGTCGGACAGGTTGTCACGCAGTCTTTCCAGGTCTTCTCGCTGCACGACGTCATCGAACCACCACAGGAACTGGTTGTAGACGGGAAATCCGATGCCGTGGTGCATTCGCAAGAAAAGGTGATCGGCAAATCCAATTCGAGTCACGCGCCGAACCTACTACATCGAAAGAAACGGGAAGGTGGTGCTGTTTCTCGTCTGGCGATTCATTCAATGTTTGCAATAGGTGCCATTCCACCGAGCGGACGCGCGAATGTGACTCCGGTCTCGGGGTGCCGGTCCGGCCCGAGGTCTGGGTTCCGAGCCCGTCACCCGGATCGGCTCTCTCGAATCATCGGGCCCTGACGTGCGGTTACGCTGGAATCGCAATGCAGATGTGTGCGAGAATCAGTTTTCCGACCGATGTTCCACCCGTCGGTCAACCCCCTCGACAGTGACAAGAATTACTTTTACGCGTCGCGAAATAGTTTCGCTTTCGCCCTATTGTGAGTGCCGTACTCACGTCGACCGGACGGCGACTTCACGGTCCGTCGAATAGTTGTTCTTTCAATGTCGAAAGCATTGCGAGTGCACCCGATAAAAGCGAGCCGGACCGACGACTTCCGCCGTTACATCCACCACTCGACCGTAATCGAATGCCGATAGACACCACTACTGCCGAATACCGCTGGCCGAGCCCGGAACGGAAGAGGACACCATGGAATACACCGAACTCGCCGACTATCCACTTCCCGCCGGACGCTTGACCGAGTGGGTTCCCCGCGTCGACGACGCCCAGTGGGCTCTCGATCCCCGCGGGCTGTCGTTCACGCACGAGGACCATTGCGAGCGCAGCGCGCCGGGCTCCTGGATCGGCACGGTATTCGAGATCCATCGTCGCTACGACGTCGAGGCCGTACGCCGCACCATCGCCGCGTACATGGGTCGGCACGAGGCGTTCCGAACCAAGGTTCGTCGTGACGACCAGTCCGGTTCTTGGCAGCGCTTCACCGCACCGGTCGACGCCGTGCAGGTGACAGATCGCCCACACGCGGAGTCGCGATCGGAAACTCAGGTGTTCGGCCATCTGCAGTCGTGGTTCGGCGACACCGTGTCTCCGACGGCATGGCCGCATTTCGTTCTCGCCACCATCGAACCCGACGACGCGTCCCGCACTCTCGCCGGTGGGCCCGAGGAATCGTTCCTGCTCGCCTTCGCGGCCGATCATTCGGTCATGGACGCATACAGCCAGATCTACGCGATCAACGAGATCGACCGGCTGTACGCGCAGGCCCTCGACGGCATCGACCCGGAATTGCCCGAGGTGGGTAGTTACGTCGACTTCAGTCAGTCCGAACGGGCACTCGGCGACACCCTGACGGCGGATCACGGTGCCGTGCGAACGTGGCAGGACTTCCTCGCTGTCGAGGACGGACGCTTCCCGGCTTTCCCGCTTCCGTTGGCGGGCGACCGGCCCCGCGCCGACACCGGCCCTGCGCCCCAGAGCAGCATCTCGTCGTGGCTTCTGACCTCCGAACAGTCGGACGGCTTCAATGCGGCGTGCCGCGCTGCCGGATACAACATGCAGGCCGGAATTCTTGCGGCGCTCGCATTGACGAATGCTCGCCTGTCCGGCAGTCGGTCTCTGCGCACGGTGATGCCGATGCACACCCGCGACGAGCAGAAGTGGGCCGCGTCGGTGGGGTGGTACGTCGGCATTCTTCCGATGGAGATCCAGCTCGACAACGCCTGCACCTTCGTCGAGGCACTCGAGGCCGCGGCCACCGCGGGCGCTGCGAACAAGGGCCTGGCCCGTATGCCGTACTCGAAGATCGCCAAGATCCTCGACTCCACCGAAATCCCCCGGTTCGTGGTCTCGTACATCGACCTGCGGTTCCTGCCCGACGCCGCCCAGTGGCAGGGGCGCAAGGGGCGGGCGCTCAGGAGCAACTGCCACGCCGACGACGAGGTCTACTTCTGGGTCAATCGCACACTCGAAGGGCTCAACATCTCGGCCCGCTTCCCCAGTTCGGATGTCGCGTCGACCAACGTCCATCGGTTCATCACAGAGTTCGTCGCGGTTCTGACGGCGGTCATCGACTCCGACGGCGGTAGCGATACGGTGCTCGCGGCGGCCCCGCCGTCGGTCGTCGTCGCCGCAGAATGAGCGTGGACGCAGAATAGGCGTGCACGCAGGAGAAGTGGATGCGGAGTGGACGGAGACGGCGGCGTAGGCAGCCGGTACGTTCCGTCCACTGCGCCCCGACCGGAAGAGTGAAGCGAACATGATCATCACCGCAATGGGCCGCTGGAACCCCGCGCCCGGCCGACTGCTCGAGTGGCATCCCACCGCGGCGGCACAGGCGAGCGCCGCTGCGGCACCGATCGATTCGACTCCACCGTCGTTTCTTCAGGAAGACCACCTGAAGGCAGCGTGGGCAGCGCGCGCACGTGGTGACGTGCACACGGCGTACACCGGGGTGGCCACCGAGATCGACGGCGACATCGACACCGAGGCGATGAGCCGTGCGCTGACTGCGTACGTGCTGCGGCACGAGGGTCTGCGGTGCTGGTTCGAGGTGGACGGCACCGACGTGGTTCGACACCTCGGCGGCCCGGAAGTTGCTCGTTTCGATACCGTCGACGCAGGTGAGACATCCGACGACGAGCAGTTCCAACACTATGTGCGGCAGCGCTTCTCGACCGAGGCCACCGCCGACATCTGGCCGGGGTTCGTCGTCGGAGTGGTATCGAGGCCGGGCAGCTTCACGTTGTACTACGGTGCCGATCACGCGTTCACCGATGGTGGTTCACAGGCTCTGGTCATCAGCGAACTGGCCGATCTGTACGCGATCGAGATCGGGGCGGATGTTCCGCAACCGGCTTCGGCGGGAAGTCACCTCGAGTACGCCGCCGACGAGCGCGCCCGGGCCGCGACGTTCGGTGCAGACTCCCCCGAGATCGCCGCGTGGCGTGACATCTTCACCAGGCACGAGGGCCGTATGCCTCGGTTCCCCCTCGATCTGGGGCTTGCACCCGGCGAACGCGCCCCGGTCCGAATCGTCGAACGCCACCTGTTGGACCGAGAACTGACGGCAGCGTTCGATGCCGCGTGCAAGGCCGCCGGCGCACGGATGAGCAGTGGAATCTTCGCCGCCGTCGGCATCACCGACTTCGAGCTCGCGGGGAACGCGGAGTACTTCGGAATCACGGTGCTGAGCACTCGCCACCACGGTGACTACGGACAATCCCAGGGTTGGTTCGTCAACTTCGCGCCGGTCGCGTTCGACATCGCCGGTCACGAGCGCTTCTCCGACGTCGCCGGCCCGGCGCACGAGGGTTTCGAGCGGGCCAAGCAGATCGCCGAAGCACCGGTCCATGCGGTACTCGGCGCTCTCGCCGCAGACGGCACGCTAGGAAGCGAACTCGCCGTGAGCCCGAACATGCTCTCCTACATCGACTTTCGCTGGTTCCCCGGCGTCGGGCGAGATGCGGACACTCGTGCCAAGCATTTCACCGGCGAGGGCGCGACCTCCAACGCGTCGATGTGGATCAACCGCGACGGTGAGCATCTGTATCTGGTGGCGCAGACCCCCGACACGGCCGTCGCTGCCGAATCGGTCGAGCGGTACCACGCACACCTGGCATCGGTACTGGAAAAGATAGCGCGCACAGGCGATTACGTCCTGACGCCCGGTTCGGTTCAGGAGCGGGTCGGTGCGGGTCACCTCGATCACTGAGTACCATCCCGCGGCCGGTGTCGTCGTCGAATTCACTGCCGGCGTCACCGGGGATGCACAACGGTCCCCGATTCCACCGTCGTTCAATCAACGGTTTCATCTGGGCGATCTGGGCGAGGCTCGGCGAGTATGGATCGCGGGCACGTTCGATGTTCCCGGCCGCATCGATGCCGACGCTCTCGCGTGGGCGTTCGCTCGACTGATCGACCGACACGACACTCTGCGCAGCTCGTTCGTCCAGGCGACCGACGGCCTGGACAGGATGCTCCATCGCCCCGGTTCGGTCGAGATCGCGGCGTCGAACCGGACCGAATTCGGTTGCCCGACCGAGCTACGTGAGCATCTCCGCCGAATACTCGAGTTACGTTGCGACGCACGACGGTTCCCGTCGTACACGTGCGTCGCGATCGACCGGCCGGACGTCTCGACGGTGGTCTGCGCATTCGACCACTCGAACGTCGACGCGCTGTCGATCGCAGTGACCGTGGACGAGGTTCGTGCCTGGTACGACGCGTACCGGCGCTGCCCGTCGAGTCCGAACATCGAGCTGAGTCCGGTGGGAGGATTCGTCGACTACTGCCGTATCGAAGCAACCGAGCCGGCAGTGGATCGCCATGACGAGCGCATGGTGCGGTGGTCGGAATTCCTTGTTCGGTGCGGTGGTACGACGCCGAGTTTTCCGTTCGACCTGGGACTGGCGGACGGTGAGACTGCCACGCAGGCAACCCTTGTCGCGCCGATCCTCGATGCCGACCGCACTGCCGAGTTCGAGCGCCTGTGTACTCGGTCGGGCGGCGGGATGTTCGCCGGGGTCGTGGCTGCGATCGGTCAGGCCTGCGCCGCCATCGGCGGACCGCGGCAGATACCGTTCCTGTTCCCGTTGCACACCCGTCACGAGGATCGGTTCCGGCGGGCGCTGGGCTGGTTCACCACCAACGCCCCGATGACCGTGGACGTCGGCGACGTGCTCGTCGACACGATCGCCGCGGCCCAACGGGAGTTTCGTGCTGCGCTACCGCTGAGCACGGTGCCCATCCCCCAGGTGTTGGCATCCCTCGGAGACACGTTCACCCTCTCGCGAAACGACGTGTTCATGGTGTCGTACATCGACTACACCAGAATCGAGGGCCACCGCCGACTCGAAGAATCCAACGCACACCACGTCAGCAACGCGACGGTGTCCGACGACGCGCAGTTCTGGGTGTCGCGGACAGCCTCGGGTCTGGCTCTGCGGGCACGTTTTCCCGACACCGTCCTCGCGCACTCGGTCATGACTGCGTTCAGCGGCGCGCTGGTCGCGCTGCTGGCCGAGGCGACCGACCAGGCCGCCACAACGGCCCTGACACGCTGAGACAGTACCGACGCAGCGCTCTGTGCCTGCGGCTCCCGCCACTCGGTGGCGGTACGGCATAGGATTGTCGACGGAGACCGTTCACCCCCGAGCGGGCCGCCAGCCGAATATCTTCCGTAGGAGCCGATACGTGCCTGTACCAACCGATTCCAACGCAATGTTCGCCGACTACGCGCATCCGGATCGTCTCGTATCCACCGAATGGCTGTCCGCTCATCTCGGTACGCCCGGGCTCCGCGTCGTCGAATCCGACGAGGACGTGTTGCTCTACGACGTCGGCCACATTCCCGGCGCGGTCAAGATCGACTGGCACCTCGACCTGAACGACCCGGTCACGCGCGACTACATCGACGGCGAACAGTTCTCGAAACTGATGAGCCGCAAGGGTATATCTCGTGACGACACAATCGTCGTGTACGGCGACAAGAGCAACTGGTGGGCCGCCTACGCACTGTGGGTGTTCACGCTGTTCGGACACCAGGACGTGCGGCTGCTCGACGGCGGACGTGATGCCTGGCTGTCCGAGAACCGTGACACCACACTCGATGTCCCCGAGTTTCCGGCGACCGACTACCCCGTCGTCGAGCGGAACGATGCACCGATCCGCGCATTCGCCTCCGACGTGCTCGGAGCTCTCGGCTCCGTGCCTCTGATCGACGTACGCTCCCCCGCGGAGTACACCGGCGAACGCACCCACATGCCCGACTACCCGGAGGAAGGTGCGCTGCGCGGCGGCCACATCCCCACCGCCGCCAGCATCCCTTGGGCCAAGGCAGCAGCACCGGACGGTCGATTCCGCTCACGCGCAGAACTGGACGAGATCTACTCCGAGACCTCGGCAACCGACGAGGTCATCGCGTACTGCCGCATCGGCGAGCGGTCGAGCCATACCTGGTTCGTGCTGACGCATCTGCTCGGGTACGAGTCCGTCCGCAACTACGACGGCTCGTGGACCGAGTGGGGCAATGCTGTGCGCGTTCCGATCGCCCGGGGCGAGGAGCCCGGATCGGCACCGGCCGCTCGATGAGTTCCCTTCCAGAATCGTTGGCCGAGATCGTCGAGGATTTCGCCGCAGTCGAGGGCCAGGACAAACTGCAGCTCCTGCTCGAATTCAGCCGGGAACTACCCCCGTTGCCGGATCACCTGGCCCAGGATGCGATGGAGCCGGTCCCCGAATGTCAGTCGCCGTTGTTCCTGTCGGTCGATGCATCCGATCCCGCCCGGATCGAGCTGTACTTCAGCGCGCCGCCGGAGGCTCCGACGACTCGCGGGTTCGCCTCGATCCTGGCGCAGGGGCTCGACGGTCTCAGCGCGCAGGAAATCCTCGACGTTCCGGACGATTTCTACTCGGCTCTCGGATTGAGCGATGCGGTGAGCCCCCTGCGTCTCCGAGGGATGTCGGCGATGCTTGCACGTATCAAGAGGCACCTGCGCTGACCTCGTGGTCGGCAGCGCCCGGCCTTCGTCTTGATCGATACACGCCGCCGTCGGTAGACTTCGGTAGTGGGCACCGTCGCCCACTGTCCGAACAATCCCCCGAATGCGTCTGACGAAGGCTGGTTGCTGCCGATATGGAGTTCACCGAGTTGGCGGACTACGCGGTTCCCGCGGGCACGCTCACCGAATGGATTCCCAGTGTCGGCCCACACGCCCACACTCCCGAAGCCGCCGGGTGGCAGCCCGACCCTCGCCCGACGTCCTACGTCCACGAGGCGCACCTGCGTACCAGCCTGAGCAGCCCTCGCCGCGGACGCGAGTCGTGGCTCGGCGCGGCGTTCGAGATTGCCGGTCCCCTGGACAAGCAGGCTTTCCGGCGGGCGGTGCTGAACTGGATCGACAGACACGAAGCCATGCGGTCGAGCGCATCGATCGACGAGGCCACCGGTGAGATGACCCGGGTGACCGCTGCGCAGGGAGCCGTAGACATCTGGCAGGTCGAGCAGGAACGGTGTGCGCAATCGAGTGAAGTCTTCGAGCATCTTCAGTATCTCTTCGACGAGTTCACCTCGCCCCTGATCTGGCCCGCCTACGCGTTCGTCACTCTCGAACCACTGGACGAGACGCGGCCGATCACCGTCTTCTTCGCAGCAGATCACTCGATCATCGACGGCTTGTCCACTGTCCTGGTCGCCCACGAGATCGCGGCCCTGTACGGCGAGGAGCTGGGCGGGGCACCGGCCGCCCTGTTCGAGGCCGGCAGCTATCTCGACTTCGGGTCCTCCGAACGCGAGCGAAACGCCGAGTTGGAACATTCGCACGAGGCCGTCGCGATCTGGCGCGATCTGCTGATCGACGGGGAAGGCCAGCTGCCCGACTTCCCGCTCGACATCGGTGATCCCAGCCCGGACGACGTACCTCAGGGTGGGCTCTCTGCTTGGGTGCTCGACCCCGAGCAAGCCGATTCGTTCTCGGTCGCGTGCCGGAAGACCGGCAACAGTCTGTTCGCCGGATTATTGGGGGTCCTGGCCATCACCGGCGCCGAGCTGGGCGGGGGCACCCACTTTCGGACTGTCACCCCGGTACACACCCGGGACGAGCCGCAGTGGGCGTCGGCACTGGGGTGGTTCGTCGGACTGTGTCCCATCTCGTTCGACATCGCCGGCGCGGAGTCGTTCGGCTCGGTCGTGGCCGCAGCATCGGCCGAGGTGAAGAAGACCAAGCCGATTGCGCGGGTTCCGCTCGATCGGGTGTTCACCACCCTCGGCTACTCGGCCAGGCCACGTTTCGTCGTCTCGTTCATGGATGTGCGGTTCGCGCCGGCAGCAGAGCACTGGCCCGATTGGAACGCGCGTGCGCTGCGCAGCAAGCAGTACCAACACGACGTGTACATCTGGATCAACCGCACACCTCAGGGAATCAACATCGCGGCTCGCTATCCCAACACCGAGCTCGCAACTGCCCGGGTACACGAATACATAGGCACCTTTCGCGCCCTGCTGACCGAGGTGGCCGACACCGGTACCGCCTCCTTCTCTGCCGCAACGTCCCAGCATCCCGATCCCGGGCACTCCGATACCGGGCGGATCGCTACCAGCCAGTAGTCCCATCCTGTCGCCCTGGACGCGCCGCAGCGGCCTGGACCGATTGCAGCGACGACCGAGTCGGTGCTTAGACTCCGACGTGACGTTCGTGACGATGGATGCGAAAAACACATCTGTAGGAGGCTCAGTGCCCAGCCATGCCAGTGCTCAGATCACCAAGGTTCTTGTTGCCAATCGTGGTGAGATCGCGGTTCGGGTGATCCGGGCGGCCGCTGATGCCGGGCTGGCCAGTGTCGCTGTGTACGCCGAACCCGACGCCGATGCACCGTTCGTCCGCCTGGCCGACGAAGCATTCGCACTCGGCGGACAAACCTCCGCGGAGTCGTACCTGGTCATCGACAAAATCCTCGATGCCGCCGCCAAATCCGGAGCCGACGCCATCCACCCCGGCTACGGATTCCTCTCCGAGAACGCCGACTTCGCCCAAGCCGTGATCGATGCAGGCCTGATCTGGATCGGACCGTCCCCGCAGTCCATCCGCGATCTCGGCGACAAGGTCACCGCCCGCCACATCGCCGCCCGCGCCAAAGCCCCCTCGGTCCCCGGCACCTCCGAACCGGTCGAGGACGCCGACGAGATTTTGGCGTTCGTCGACGAACACGGCCTCCCCATCGCCATCAAAGCCGCGTTCGGTGGCGGCGGACGCGGCATGAAAGTCGCGCGCACCCGCGAGGAAATCCCCGAACTGTTCGACTCCGCCACCCGCGAAGCCGTCGCCGCATTCGGGCGCGGGGAATGCTTCGTCGAACGCTACCTCGAC
>NZ_NOYR01000012.1:0-5272 GCF_002258885.1 Rhodococcus sp. 06-1474-1B
AACTACTCGTGTGTTGTTTCAGATATTGCACAGTGGACGCGTAGCTTCTTTGTGGTAAGTCCTCGGCCTATTAGTACCAGTCACCTGCATACATTGCTGTACTTCCAGTTCTGGCCTATCAACCCGGTGGTCTGCCGGGGGCCTTACCCCCTCGAGGGGGTGAGAAACCTCATCTTGGAACAGGCTTCCCGCTTAGATGCTTTCAGCGGTTATCCCTTCCGAACGTAGCCAACCAGCGGTGCTCCTGGTGGAACAACTGGCACACCAGAGGTTCGTCCGTCCCGGTCCTCTCGTACTAGGGACAGCCTTCCTCAAGTTTCTTACGCGCGCGGCGGATAGAGACCGAACTGTCTCACGACGTTCTAAACCCAGCTCGCGTGCCGCTTTAATGGGCGAACAGCCCAACCCTTGGGACCTACTCCAGCCCCAGGATGCGACGAGCCGACATCGAGGTGCCAAACCATCCCGTCGATATGGACTCTTGGGGAAGATCAGCCTGTTATCCCCGGGGTACCTTTTATCCGTTGAGCGACACCGCTTCCACTTGCCGGTGCCGGATCACTAGTCCCGACTTTCGTCCCTGCTCGACTTGTCAGTCTCACAGTCAAGCTCCCTTGTGCACTTGCACTCGACACCTGATTGCCAACCAGGCTGAGGGAACCTTTGGGCGCCTCCGTTACATTTTAGGAGGCAACCGCCCCAGTTAAACTACCCACCAGGCACTGTCCCTGAACCAGATCATGGTCCGAGGTTGAGGTATCCAATACGATCAGAGTGGTATTTCAACAACGACTCCACAGTAACTGGCGTCACCGCTTCACAGTCTCCCACCTATCCTACACAAACCGAACCGAACACCAATACCAAGCTGTAGTGAAGGTCCCGGGGTCTTTTCGTCCTGCCGCGCGTAACGAGCATCTTTACTCGTAATGCAATTTCGCCGAGTCTATGGTTGAGACAGCTGAGAAGTCGTTACGCCATTCGTGCAGGTCGGAACTTACCCGACAAGGAATTTCGCTACCTTAGGATGGTTATAGTTACCACCGCCGTTTACTGGGGCTTAAATTCTCAGCTTCGCCATTACTGGCTAACCGGTCCTCTTAACCTTCCAGCACCGGGCAGGCGTCAGTCCGTATACATCGTCTTACGACTTCGCACGGACCTGTGTTTTTAGTAAACAGTCGCTTCTCACTGGTCTCTGCGGCCCACACCAGCTCAGGAAGCAAGTTCCATCACCGGCAGGGGCCCCCCTTCTCCCGAAGTTACGGGGGCATTTTGCCGAGTTCCTTAACCATAGTTATCTCGATCGCCTTAGTATTCTCTACCTGACCACCTGTGTCGGTTTGGGGTACGGGCCGTGTAACAACTCACTAGAGGCTTTTCTCGGCAGCATAGGATCACTGAATTCGCCTCAATCGGCTACGCATCACCTCTCAGGCTTCATGAACGGCGGATTTGCCTACCGTTCGCCCTACAGGCTTACACCAGTACAACCACTGACTGGCCCAGCTACCTTCCTGCGTCACCCCATCGCTTGGCTACTACCAGATCAGGTCCCACGCATCCACCACACGCCTCACTCTCGAAAGAGATCGGTCATATGGATTCAGGGTGGTTAGTGTCACTGATTCACCATGGGCGCGGTTACACGGGTACGGGAATATCAACCCGTTGTCCATCGGCTACGCCTGTCGGCCTCGTCTTAGGTCCCGACTCACCCTGGGCGGATTAACCTGGCCCAGGAACCCTTGGTCATTCGGCGGACGAGTTTCTCACTCGTCTTTCGCTACTCATGCCTGCATTCTCACTCGCGCAGCCTCCACACCTGGATCACTCCGATGCTTCCATGGCTGCACGACGCTCCCCTACCCACCCACACACCTGGCTGAACCCTCGCAAGGATTCAGCGGGCTATTGTGTGAGTGCCGCAGCTTCGGTGGTGTACTTGAGCCCCGCTACATTGTCGGCGCAGGATCACTTGACCAGTGAGCTATTACGCACTCTTTCAAGGGTGGCTGCTTCTAAGCCAACCTCCTGGTTGTCTTCGCGACCCCACATCCTTTTCCACTTAGTACACGCTTAGGGACCTTAGCTGGCGATCTGGGCTGTTTCCCTCTCGACTACGAACCTTATCGCCCGCAGTCTCACTGCCACGCTCTCACTCACCGGCATTCGGAGTTTGGCTGATTTCGGTAAGCTTGTAGGCCCCCTAGACCATCCAGTAGCTCTACCTCCGGTGAGAAACACGTGACGCTGCACCTAAATGCATTTCGGGGAGAACCAGCTATCACGGAGTTTGATTGGCCTTTCACCCCTACCCACAACTCATCCCCTCAGTTTTCAACCTAAGTGGGTTCGGTCCTCCACGACGTCTTACCGTCGCTTCAACCTGGCCATGGGTAGATCACTCCGCTTCGGGTCTAGAACACGCCACTACACCACACAAGGTGGATACGCCCTATTCGGACTCGCTTTCGCTACGGCTACCCCACACGGGTTAACCTCGCGACATGCCACTAACTCGCAGGCTCATTCTTCAAAAGGCACGCCATCACCAGCCATGACAAGTCATGCACCGGCTTTGACGGATTGTAAGCGCACGGTTTCAGGTACTATTTCACTCCCCTCCCGGGGTACTTTTCACCTTTCCCTCACGGTACTAGTCCGCTATCGGTCACCAGGGAGTATTCAGGCTTATCGGGTGGTCCCGACAGATTCACAGCAGATTTCACGGGCCCGCTGCTACTTGGGTATCCACAACGACAGTTGCAATGTTTTCGTCTACGGGACTCTCACCCTCTACGACAGGCCGTTCCAGACCACTTCGACTAACACCACAATTTCTCACTGTCGGCCGATCCGGCAGAATCGACAATGCAAACCCCACAACCCTCCATACGCAACCCCTGCCGGGTATCACACGCACAAAGTTTGGCCTCATCCGCTTTCGCTCGCCACTACTCACGGAATCACTATTGTTTTCTCTTCCTGTGGGTACTGAGATGTTTCACTTCCCCACGTTCCCTCCACACACCCTATATATTCAGATGCGGGTAACACGACATCACTCGTGCTGGGTTTCCCCATTCGGACACCCTCGGATCACAGCTCGGTTGACAGCTCCCCGAGGCTTATCGCAGCCTCCTACGTCCTTCATCGGCTCCTGGTGCCAAGGCATCCACCGTACGCTCTTCATTACTTACAACAAAGATGCTCGCGTCCACTGTGCAATTCTCAAACAACACACACAACCCAGACTCACAGCAGCACCAGCCACTTCCCGAAAGAAGCGCGGTATGACCACCATCTGAATTCTGTATATGTCTTGCCTTGAAAGAAACATGCTTTCGCGTGTTCTCTCAGGACCCAACAGTGCATCGATATAGTCCCTGCCGGCGAAACATGGTTTCGCGTTCTACAGGAACTGGTTGTCAGTGTTCCACCCGTGAGCTCCCGCCGTTCCACGTGTGGGAACGAAACGGTCTCTGCCAGTCCATCATCCGAGCACCTGTGTGCTGGTACATGTTCTGGAGAATGCTCCTTAGAAAGGAGGTGATCCAGCCGCACCTTCCGGTACGGCTACCTTGTTACGACTTCGTCCCAATCGCCGATCCCACCTTCGACGGCTCCCTCCCACAAGGGGTTAGGCCACCGGCTTCGGGTGTTACCGACTTTCATGACGTGACGGGCGGTGTGTACAAGGCCCGGGAACGTATTCACCGCAGCGTTGCTGATCTGCGATTACTAGCGACTCCGACTTCACGGGGTCGAGTTGCAGACCCCGATCCGAACTGAGACCAGCTTTAAGGGATTCGCTCCACCTCACGGTCTCGCAGCCCTCTGTACTGGCCATTGTAGCATGTGTGAAGCCCTGGACATAAGGGGCATGATGACTTGACGTCGTCCCCACCTTCCTCCGAGTTGACCCCGGCAGTCTCTTACGAGTCCCCACCATTACGTGCTGGCAACATAAGACAAGGGTTGCGCTCGTTGCGGGACTTAACCCAACATCTCACGACACGAGCTGACGACAGCCATGCACCACCTGTACACCGACCACAAGGGGGACCGTATCTCTACGGTTTTCCGGTGTATGTCAAACCCAGGTAAGGTTCTTCGCGTTGCATCGAATTAATCCACATGCTCCGCCGCTTGTGCGGGCCCCCGTCAATTCCTTTGAGTTTTAGCCTTGCGGCCGTACTCCCCAGGCGGGGCGCTTAATGCGTTAGCTACGGCACAGATCCCGTGGAAGGAACCCACACCTAGCGCCCACCGTTTACGGCGTGGACTACCAGGGTATCTAATCCTGTTTGCTACCCACGCTTTCGTTCCTCAGCGTCAGTTGTTTCCCAGAGACCCGCCTTCGCCACCGGTGTTCCTCCTGATATCTGCGCATTTCACCGCTACACCAGGAATTCCAGTCTCCCCTGAAACACTCAAGTCTGCCCGTATCGCCTGCAAGCCCGAAGTTGAGCCCCGGGTTTTCACAAACGACGCGACAAACCGCCTACGAACTCTTTACGCCCAGTAATTCCGGACAACGCTCGCACCCTACGTATTACCGCGGCTGCTGGCACGTAGTTAGCCGGTGCTTCTTCTGCAGGTACCGTCACTCACGCTTCGTCCCTGCTGAAAGAGGTTTACAACCCGAAGGCCTTCATCCCTCACGCGGCGTCGCTGCATCAGGCTTCCGCCCATTGTGCAATATTCCCCACTGCTGCCTCCCGTAGGAGTCTGGGCCGTGTCTCAGTCCCAGTGTGGCCGGTCACCCTCTCAGGTCGGCTACCCGTCGTCGCCTTGGTAGGCCATTACCCCACCAACAAGCTGATAGGCCGCGGGCCCATCCTGCACCGATAAATCTTTCCACCACACACCATGCGGCATGCGGTCATATCCGGTATTAGACCCAGTTTCCCAAGCTTATCCCAGAGTGCAGGGCAGATCACCCACGTGTTACTCACCCGTTCGCCGCTCGTGTACCCCGAAAGGCCTTACCGCTCGACTTGCATGTGTTAAGCACGCCGCCAGCGTTCGTCCTGAGCCAGGATCAAACTCTCCGTAAAAGACTCTCGATCAACAGTCGAAACTGCAAATCAGTCATAAACATAAAGAGTCAAATCACTAGCAAATAAACTCAACTAGCATTTTTGAAACAGCACTCGACAACAACCACCACAAGCGGATGGCTGATACATCGAATGCTTTCACCAAATAAAATTCGGCACTGACATTCATCGACACACTGTTGAGTTCTCAAAGAACACGCACACAC